>DPKX01000019.1:6662-12844 GCA_003542295.1 Candidatus Atribacter hydrocarboniphilus | reverse complement strand
GATGCCTATCGGGCAAAATTTAATAAAGAACCCGGCGTTTTTGGAGCATTAGCAGCTGATTGCTATTTAATCATAGTTGATGCTATCAAACGAGCCAACTCTTTTGATCCAGAGATGATTGCAGCAGCCATTGAAGACACCAAGGATTTAGAAGTAACTACTGGAAAAATAACCATTGAAAAAGGTGATGCTTTAAAACCGGTTGTTGTAAAGCAGGTTGAAGGTGGTAAAGCGAAGCTTCTTGGAACTATTGAAGTCAAGTAAAAGATGGCGGAAAAAAGGGACAGGTATTCCCTGTCCCTTTTTATTTTTTAAAACCCTTTTTTTCTTTTTATCTTTTGAGTAGAATATATCGGTATACTTTGATTCATAATATTGAATGATGAGGATTGAAAATGAGTTTTACCCAATTTTTTCAGCAACTGATGAATGGGTTTTCCCTTGGCAGCCTCTACGCCTTATTGGCAATCGGTTATACACTGGTATACGGCATCCTCAGTTTGATTAATTTTGCCCACAGCGATGTTTTTATGCTTGGCACTTACTTTGCTTTTTATATGATTACCATATTTATGCTTCCCTGGTGGCTTTCAGTTGTAATTAGCGTGGTATTGTGTGCCATAGTGGGAATGACGATTGAACGAGTGGCTTATCGTCCCCTCCGTTCTGCACCACGTATTTCGGCCTTAATTACTGCCGTCGGAGTGTCTTATTTTTTGGAAAATTTAGGTTTAGTGGTCTTAGGAGCCAGACCAAAAGGGTTTCCTCGTCCAGACCTCATGAAAAACGTCTATGTTATAGCCGGCGCGAAAATTCAGGGGGTGAGTTTTTGGGTACCAATCATTAGTATTGGTATTTTAATGGTCTTGCTTTATATTGTATATAAAACCAAAGTGGGAATGGCCATGCGGGCTGTGGCGAAAGATATGGAAACCACCCGGCTTATGGGTGTGAATGTTGACCAGATCATTCTTTATACCTTCGCTCTTGGATCGGCGTTAGCTGGTGCCGGAGGAGTCATGTGGGCTGCCAAATTTCCCCAGATTAACCCATTGATGGGTATTTTCCCAGGATGGAAAGCATTTACCGCTGCGGTGGTTGGTGGAATTGGAAATGTCGTTGGTGCTATGATCGGAGGATTTATTATCGGTCTTGCCGAAATACTCATAGCAGCTTTTTTCCCGAGCTTGACCGGGTATAAAGATGCCTTTGTTTTCGGCTTGTTAATTCTATTTTTAATCATTAAACCAAACGGAATCATGGGCGAAACTCTAAAAGAAAAGGTGTGATTTGGGAAAAAATGGGGAAAAGAGATTATATCCTAACAGCAATACTCTTTGTCATCTTATTGTTTGGCTTATGGTTAGCCCAAAACTACCTGAATGCCTATATGATAAGAATATTAAATACCGCTTTTATCTATGTTATTGCTGCTGTTGCTTATAATTTAATCAACGGAATAGCTGGTCAATTTTCCTTAGGTCCGAATGGATTTATGGCTTTAGGTGGGTACACCGTTGCCCTGTTAATGTTACCAGTTTATCAAAAAATACAGGTTTATTTTTTAACCCCTTTAATTTGGCCTTTTAGTGTTATAACTTTTCCGTCCTATCTCTTCATTCTTTCTTTATTCCTTGGTGGTTTGATTGCAGCAGGGGGAGCTTTTCTCATCGGCTTTCCTACTCTTCGGCTTAGGGGAGATTATTTGGCAATTGCTTCCTTTGGCTTCAGTGAGATCATTTTTGTTTTAGCGAATAATTTTATCCCCTTAACCAACGGCGCTTTGGGCATTAAAGGGATTCCGCAATATACCAATTTATGGTGGACGGGTGGATTGGCATTTCTCACGGTTTTTTTGATTCGGAATCTGGTGAATTCAAGTTTTGGGAGAGCTTTAAAGGCAATTCGGGAGGATGAAATAGCTGCCCAGACCATGGGCATCAATCCTTTTCGAACGAAGCTTTTAGCCTTTGCCATAAGTGGCTTTTTTGCTGGTGTGGCTGGGGGTCTTTTTGTTACTTTAATAAGCACGGTTTCCCCAACTTTGTTTACTTTTGCAATGACCTTTAATTTGCTGATTATTATTGTATTAGGGGGTTTGGGGAGTATTACCGGTTCAGTTGTTACTGCCTTTATTTTTGCCTTTCTTCAAGAAATACTTAGAGAAGTCGAGGCTACTCATACCATAGGTTCTTTTACCATTCCTGGCATCCCTGGAATGCGAATGGTTGTTTTTTCTGCATTGTTGGTTGTTTTGATGATTTTTTATCGACGCGGGTTATTTGGAACCAAAGAATTATCATGGGACCTGGTTTTTAGATTATTCAAGAAAAAGGAACCACAAGAATGAATAAGAATGCCGATGCGATTCTCTCTTTAGATGGTTTAACAATGGTTTTCGGTGGTTTAATTGCTGTCAATGATTTTAATTTTCAGCTTCAATCTGGAGATTTAGCTGGATTAATCGGACCGAATGGAGCTGGGAAAACGACTATATTTAATATGATAACCGGCCAGTATATTCCTACGAAGGGAAAGGTTGTTTTTGTGAGTCAGGAGCTCAACCATCTTCCTCCTCATGCAATTACTTCTCTTGGGATTGCCAGAACCTTCCAAAATATTCGTTTATTTGGCAACCTATCAGTGTTAGATAATGTTTTAGTGTCTTTCCATAAAGAGCTTAAAAAAACCTTTTTTAGTGCGATGTGGGAAACTCCTGGTTATATTCAGCAGGAAAAAGGTATGAGAGAAGAAGGAAGGCAATTGTTAGAAGCAGTTGGTTTACTCGAAATGGAGAAAGAGGAGGCCAAAAACCTTCCCTACGGTCAGCAAAGAAGGTTGGAAATTGCCCGAGCCTTGGCTACTCATCCCAGGCTTCTTTTATTAGATGAGCCAGCAGCAGGAATGAATCCCCATGAAACCATGGATTTGATGAGTTTTATTCAAAGAATCCGCAAAGAGTTTCAATTAACCATTCTTCTGATAGAACATGATATGAAGGTGGTCATGGGAATTTGTGAAAGAGTAGCAGTTATGGATTTTGGAATTAAAATTGCTGAGGGAACACCGAATGAAATTCGTAATAATCCAAAAGTAGTCGAAGCTTATTTGGGAGTGGAAGGATAATGAACGCTGAGCAACCATTATTAATGATAGATAACCTCCATGTTTATTATGGTGGGATACATGCCTTAAAAGGAATATCCTTAGAAGTGTATAAAAACAAGATTGTTTCTTTAATTGGAGCGAATGGCGCCGGAAAGAGTACAACACTGAGAACAATTTCTGGATTAGTACGCTCGAGGACAGGAAATATCAAATTAAAAGATAACTTAATTGGTGATTTACCCGCCCACCGAATTGTCGAAATGGGAATTGCTATGGTTCCTGAAGGAAGAAAAATTTTTCCGAACCTTACCGTTATGGAGAATCTCATTCTTGGATGTTATATTCGAAAAGATATGGTTCAAATTAAAAAAGACATGGATTGGATTTTTTCCATCTTTCCTCGATTGAAAGAAAGAACCTGGCAAAAAGGAGGAACCCTGAGTGGTGGGGAACAGCAGATGTTAGCAGTTGGCCGGGCTCTCATGTCTCGCCCTCAATTGCTAATGATGGACGAACCATCATTAGGGCTTGCACCACTTTTGGTGAAAGAAATATTTCAAATAATAAAAAAAATTAATCAGGAAGGAACCACCATCTTGCTCATCGAACAGAATGCTCGGGCTGCCTTAGAAATATCTGACTTTGCCTATGTTATGGAAACTGGTAAAATTAATACCAGTGGGGAGGGGAAAAGCTTACTCTTTGATGAAAAAGTCAGAAAAGCGTATTTAGGTGAAGATTAAGGATAAAATTTATATCATAAATAAGTACCTTAATAATTAATTTTAAGATATCTATTTTCTGGATAGAGGAGAGATTCAACTTGGCTAAGCGTGGTAATTTAGACAAAAGAAAGTTGGTACTTGGCGACATTCCTTTAGATGAACGCATAGGTCAATGGACATGGATACAGGATAAAAGAGTTATCAAGCGCTTTGTTACCTTAAAGGAACGGGAAACCCTGGTGCAGAGGTTAGTTTGTCAGAAATGTGGAACAAAATGTAAAGGTCATTGCGATGAATCCTGATTGATCAGCATTTTTTAATAGGTCGTGTTGTTTTGTTCATTTTTTTCTATTGCCGCCTGGTGAACGGAACGAATCACGTCAAGTAGTGGAATTTGGAATTTTTGAGCAATGGTTTTACATTCTTCGTATTCTGGGGTTATCCTAAAACCCTTTTGATGTTTTGATATTTTTACCCGAACTTTCCCCCAAACAGTTTCTACAAATCGATCTTCGCGAGCAAGGAATACCTTTTTAAATTGAAACTCTCGAAATCCCAAGGTAGTCGTTTCTTGAAAAAGGATATTTTTAGCTCTTTCAAGCAAGTCGGGCTGAATGATAATCGACAATTTGATAGCTGGACGTTGTTTTTTCATGAAAATTGGAGTAGTAAAGACATCAAGCGCGCCAATATCAAAAAGTTTATCGCTCACATATTCAATTATTTGAGGCGACATATCGTCAAGATTGGTTTCGATAAGAATATTCTCTTCGGTTTGTTCATATTCGGGGATACGTCCTAAAAAAAGTCGAAGGGTATTTGGGGTTTCAAAATCATGGTGTCCTGCCCCATAACCAATTTTTTCAATGACCATATGAGGAAAAGTAACGAATTCGTTGGCTATACCTGCGATAATAGCTGCCCCAGTTGGTGTGGTAAGCTCGTATGGAATATGACCTGACTTTATGGGTACACCTTTTAACAACTCAACTGTAGCAGGAGCTGGAATAGGTAACTTGCCATGAGCAGTTTCGATAAAACCAAAGCCGGTAGGAATAGTTGAGGCAAAAACCTTTTTTATATGAAAATAATTAAGCCCAATTATTGCGCCGGTAATATCAACAATAGTATCCAGTCCCCCGACCTCATGAAGGAAAACCTCCTCAGGTTTTTGACCGTGAATTTTTCCTTCTGCCTGAGCAATCTTCCATAGCAGGGATATGCTTTTTTCTTTAATAGAAGAAGAGAGATCGGATTCTTGTAGGATACGAACCAACTCTTTGGCTGGTCGATGATGGTGGTGGTCGTGGTGATGAGCATGATGATGGTGTTCTTCGGGATCAGTGATTTTAACTTGGGTTGCTTGAATCGATCTCTTGGTGACTTTTTCAGCTTGAATGAGAAAAGGAATTTTTAATTTGGTGAGTTCTTCTTGGAGAAAGTCGATCGGTAAACCCAAATCTATCAAACCACCTAAAAACATATCACCGCTAATACCAGAAAAACAGTCGCAATGAAGAATCATGGTTTATTTTTCTCCTTCAGCAAGTTGATTAATAAGATGTGCAAGGTATCCGGCACCGAAGCCATTGTCAATATTAACCGTAGCTATACCAGGTGAACATGAATTTAACATGGTTAGTAAAGCCGAAAGGCCCTGAAAATGGGCTCCATAACCAACACTGGTGGGTACTGCAATCACTGGCCGTCCTACCATACCGGAAACAACCCCAGGTAAAGCACCCTCCATACCAGCAACTGCAACGATAACGTTGGATTGCCATAGTTGATCAAGATGAGAAAAAAGACGGTGAATACCAGCGATCCCAATATCATAAATCCGATTTATATAGCTTCCAGCAAGCTCTGCAGTTACAGCAGCTTCCTCAGCTATCGGAAGATCAGCAGTTCCGGCACTGATTACGGCAACACATCCTTTTTTTTCAACTGGTTTTCGTTCTAAGATAAACAGGCGAGCGGTTGGATGATATTGGATATCCGGTATCTCCTTCTGTACAGCTAAAAAATGATCAGGTTGAACCCGAGTGGCTAATAAATTTGGATATTGTTCGCTCATTTTCTTGAGGATAGTTATAATTTGATCTTGAGTTTTTCCCTGGCAAAAAACCACCTCAGGAAACCCTTTCCTTAACGCTCGATGATGATCAATTTTTACGAAGTCGAGGTCTTCATAAAGAAGCTGACGTAATTGTTTTTCGGCTTCTTGAGGGGTAATTTTTTGATTCCATAGATTTTCTAAGGTTTGAAAAAAAACTGAGATAAGGATCACCCTCTTCATGAATCAAACTGTTTCACATTATATCATTCCCGGACAACTTACTTAATAAA
>DPKX01000019.1:0-6647 GCA_003542295.1 Candidatus Atribacter hydrocarboniphilus | reverse complement strand
AAGAAAAAGGGAGGAGATGTTTATGAAGACTAAATTCATTTTTTTATTAACCATTATTCTTGTTTTTTCTATTCATTTTATTGCTTCTTCTCAGGACATGTTTAATGATGCAATAAACCTTGAAAGTTTAAAACACCAGAAATATTTAATACGACAAGAAGATAAGGATGGTATAACCGAAGGATCTCTTACCGTTGATGTTGTACCACAAAATGATGATAAGTATCAGGTGAATATCGATTTTCTTTTGGGTGATGATCATTTTACCAACACTTTTGTAGCATCGAAAAATGATAATCAAAATTTATTTAATAATCTATTTTTCTCCAATCCTATGGCTATGGCAATCGTTATGCCAGTTTTTGCAGTTCAGTTCATGTTGCTGCCGGTTACTTTAATGGGCGGTGAGTTAAAAGAAGGTTTTCTATGGACTTCAAAAGAAGATGATGAAGAATTAACCATCCAAGTTCCTTCTTCCGAAGAACGTTTTGGTTTTAAGGCGTATTGGGTGGAGATATTGAAGGATAAACAAATGGCAGTTCGAATGCTCTATTCAAAAGAAGCTCCTCTTCCTTTCATCGTAGAAATCACGGATTCCGATACTCTTGATGAAGGGCTGGAATCGTTGTATTTAGAGCTTCAAGAATGGGAAACTAATTAGTAGCAAACACCGTCACTGCAAGCGGATTGAGAAGTTGAGCCATCCGCTTTTTTTCTTTTTGTTTTTTCCTGGGCAAGTGCATTGTTTAGAATTTCTTTTTCTAAGGATTCAACAGTAATTTTACCCTGCCATTTTTCAACAATTTTCCTATTTTGGTCCACTAAATAGGCGGTCGGGAATTCCCAGAAACCCCAGATTGCCTTTAAATTATCAGAACCCATATATACCTGTAAGTCNNTTAGAGATTCCAGAATACGCTTTACTTCTCGCCAATCACATCCAACGCAGATGGGAATCAACTGGAATTGAAGGTTTTTTTGAAGATGCTGAGCAGCAAATAGTTCTCGATCACAAGTAAAACATTCCGGGGACAAGAAGAGAACGACAATCATTTGATCATCAACTGAAAAAGGTATTTCTTGGCCGGCCAAATCGTAAAGGCTGAAGGGAGGAACATCACGCCATGCCGCTGCTTGTGATTGGGAAGAATTCATAAGGAATGTTCCTAATAATACCAATAAAAACCAAAAAATTAGATCTGAAGGGAAAAGCAATTTTTTCATAGTTTATATTTTACTTTTTCACGGGGAGATCTGCAACTCCAAGAGGGAAAATACCGTTATTAATTAATATAATCGACCTAACACCATCGATAGAATCAAATAGTAAATGGGCTAAGAAAATATTCAATAAAAAGGAAGAATAGGTGTTTTTATTATTTTATTGTTTTAATCGGCTTTTAAAATACCCAAATTTTTAAATCCTGAAGATGAATTAAAACCATTCTTCGAAGGTAAATTCGTATATAATAAGATATAAAAAACAGTGGTGGAATATGAAGTGGAAAAAGTAGGTATTATTACTATTTCTCGAGAAACAGAAAGTCTCGGTGATGAAATCGCTACCCAATTATCAAAACAATTAAATTACATATGCATTGATCGTGATCAATTAACCTTACTTCTTCATGAAGCCCATCAAGATGATTTGGATGAGAATATTGATCGACAGAAATTCCTCATTTGGGCAAAGAACGTGAAAGAGATTCTTCTGAAACAGATTAAAAGGGGACCAATAATTTTTCTTGGCCGGGGAGGACAAACAATTTTTCAAAACGATTCCAGGGCCTTTCATTTGTTGATCGTTTCTTCACCCGAACTACGTTTACAAAGAATTATGGAAAAATATCGACAAGATGAAGTCACCGCTTCCCATATTTTAGCTGAGCTGGATCGAAAAAGAGAGAAGTTTCTTCTTGAAGCCTTAGGTGCCGATTGGAAAAATCCTCTTATCTATCACTTAGTTTTAAACACAGCTTATTACACGGTAAATCAATCCTGTCAAATTATTCAGGAAGCAATCAACAATTTAGGTGTTCATCGAACCCCCAAAGAACAGCAATTGCTGTTTCCCAGCCTTGATTTTGGCGGGAAACGAGTTGTATTTGTTCATCCTTCCGAGGAAGAGTTTGCTCGAATATTGGATTTTTATCGAATCAAATGGCTTTATGAACCACGTACTTTTCCTTTGGAGTGGGATAGCGAAGGAAATGTCGTCGAGGCTTTTTCTCCGGATTTTTACTTACCGGATTTTAACCTTTTTATTGAACTCACCACTCAAAAACAAAAATTAGTCAGGAAAAAAAACCGAAAAGTGAAAAGGCTGAAAGACCTTTATCCAAATATAAAGATTAAAGTTATTTATTCGCGAGATTATACTCATCTTTTGCGTAAGTTTGAAGTGGAGGAAGACGTATGATTGAATCTAAACTGGGTGAATGTGTATTCACTCAATCTGAAATTGAAGAAAGAGTTAAAGAAGTAGGGGCTGAAATAAGTCAGGATTATATGGGGAAAAGGCCACTGATTATTTCAATCCTACGCGGTGCCATTTTTTTTACCGTGGACTTGGTTCGTTCGTTAACCATTCCTTTCGATCTCGACTTTATGGCTCTATCGAATTATAAAACCGGTTTTAAGAAAGTCGAAATTGAAAAAGATTTGAATGAAGAGGTTGCCGATCGAGATGTCATCATCGTCGAAGACATAATTGATACCGGACTCACTTTGAATTATTTAACTCGGGTTATGGAAAAACGTTTTCCATCCAGTGTTGTAACTTGTACTTTCTTAGATTGTCCTGATCGACGATTCATTGAGGTTCCCATACATTATTCGTGCTTTGAAATCCCGGATATTTATGTTGTCGGGTATGGACTGGACTTTCGAGGAGATTTTCGAAATTTAATGGAGATATGTACTTTATATGACCCCAGTGGCCGGAGCACACAAATATTAAAGCAGATGGGAAAAGGAGAGCCTCGATGAGTTATTTTCGGAAGTACTTGGAATTGATAGCTGGTTACCAACCTGGGGAGCAACCGCAAGATGGTCAATTTATTAAATTAAATACCAACGAAAACCCCTATCCACCATCTCCCTTGGTTGTTGAGACCTTGATGGAAAACCTAAATAAACATCGCTTATCCTGCTATCCATCACCACTTTGTGATGAACTAAGGGAGCAAGTTTCAGCAGTATATGGGTATCCTCCCGATTGGATCTTGGTTGGAAACGGATCGGATGAACTTTTAAGCATAATCTTTCGGGCGTTTCTCGGAAAAGATGATCGAGTTTCTTATCCTTATCCTACCTATACTCTTTATCGAGTGCTTGCCTTATTGCAAGAAGCCAATTATGAGGAAATACCTTTTGAAAAAGAATACTCTCTTCCTAAAAAGATTTTAACTGTTCAAGCTCAATTAAAGGTGGTCTGTAATCCTAACTCTCCAACCGGAACATTTTTATCGACGCCGGTGATAGAAGATTTACTCAAAAGCTCTTCCTGTCCGGTTGTTGTTGATGAAGCTTATGTTGATTTTGCTCGTGAAAACGCTCTTTCACTTATAAAAAAATACCCTCATTTGATTGTTTTACGAACCTTGTCCAAGTCTTATTCATTGGCAGGAATACGGGTTGGTTTTTTGATTGCTCACCCTGAAATGATTCGAGGTTTGCTGAAGGTTAAAGATTCTTATAATGTAAGCTGGTTTTCCCAAAAGGCTGCTACTGCAGCCCTACAAGATCTTCATTATATGATGAGTAATGTTGAGAAAATTAAACGAACCCGGAGGGATTTTTCCCAAGCCATGAGTAGACTCGGCTACTCGGTGCTTCCCTCGGAAGCGAATTTTGTTATGGTTCAAAGACCAGGGGACAACTTAGAATCGGAATATCTTTATTTAAAAAAGAATCATATACTGGTCAGATATTTTTCTGAGTGGCCGGATTCCATGCGAATATCCATTGGGACAGATTCGAATATGCAGCTTTTAATACAAGTTCTGAGTGCAATGCTAAAGGACGGAAAAAAATGACATTTAAATTAATGATTTGGGATTTGGACAACACCCTTATTGGCAGTTCAAAACTTCTATGGGGTGCTTTTAACATGGTTTTTGAAAAGTATACTGGTTCAAAAATGACCCCAAATGAAATTGTTCAACTGTATGGGCCTCCTGAAGACAATGTAATTGAAAAAATCGTTGGAAAACAAAGAAAAAACCAAGCCTTAGAAGATTTTTATACCTACTATCGAGAGAATCATGATAAATTGGTTGATACTTTTTCTCAGGTTTTTGAATTGATTCACAAGCTCCGACAAAAGGGAATTAAACAAGCGCTTTTTACGTCAAAGGGGAGAAGAAGTGCTGATATCACTTTAAAAAGGTTAGACATTGTTAAACTGTTTGACTTGGTCGTCTGTGGTGATGAAATTCCTCGTCCAAAACCCTATCCTGATGGAGTGGTGAAGATAATATCTTATTTTTCCTTTTCTCCAGAAGAAGTGATCTATTTTGGAGATTCACCTTTAGATATTCAATCGGCTCATCAAGCTGGGGTAAAGGGAGCTTTGGTTTTATGGGATTCGATCCACCAAGATGCTTTGGGTGGCGAGATGCCCGATTTTATTTTTTTAGATATTCCATCATTGGAAGAGTGGGTTGAGCGAGTTTATGCAGGGATTGAATGAAATCAATGCATCGTCGATATTGCTTGGTTGAGGGTTAAAAACGATATATTATTTATAGAGAATAATATATTCAGAAATTATTGATAACCAGAAGGGTGGAGATAAAATTGGCGGTTTGGGTTTGTGAGTCTTGTGGTTTCGAAAAAGAAGGTCGTTGTACGCCGCAAATATGCGCAAACTGTGGTGAAAAAGGCACTTTTAATAAAAAGGAGGAAAGCCAAAAGAAGGAGGAATAAATTTGGTTGAAGACTCTTTTTCGCAAGTAAAAAAAAGAGATGGATCAATTGAGCCTTTCAACATAAAAAAAATAATCCGAGCCATAGAGCAAGCACTTCTTGCCACTGAATCTTATCAACCGGGAAGGGCCGAAGAGTTAGCTCGTGAAGTGATAGAAAATCTTCAAATCAATCGGTCTAGACAAGTACCATTGGTTGAAGAAATTCAGGATGAAGTGGAAAAAATATTAATGAGCCATTCCCTCCCACAGGTTGCAAAAGCCTATATCCTTTACCGGGAAAAGCGAAGAGAAATTCGAGAAGCCAAATGGAAATTGTTTGGAGTTCACGACGATCTGAAGCTGAGCTTCAACGCTATACAAGTTTTAAAAGAAAGGTATCTGATTAAAAACGAAGAAGGTGAAGTTCAGGAGACCCCAAAGGCAATGATGAAACGGGTAGCTTTGGCTGTAGCCGAAGCCGACCATTTATATGGACAGGATGTTAATGAAAGTTTCGAAAAATTTTATCAACTTCTTACCTCTCTCGAGTTTCTACCGAACTCACCAACCTTGATGAATGCAGGGACATCGCTTGGACAACTTTCGGCTTGCTTTGTTCTCCCGGTAGAAGATTCAATTGAAGGAATTTTTAATACCTTAAGAGATATGGCCATCATTCACAAATCAGGAGGAGGAACCGGTTTTAATTTTTCCATGCTCCGACCGAAAGGAGACCAGGTTTCATCAACCGGTGGACGAGCATCGGGGCCGGTTTCTTTTATGAGGATATTTGATACGGCTACCGATGTTGTAAAACAAGGTGGTCGGAGGCGTGGAGCCAACATGGGAATACTTCGCTTCAACCATCCAGATATCCGTGAGTTCGTGAGAGCGAAGAACCAAGCAGGTTTTCTTGAAAACTTCAATCTATCGGTAGCCATTACTGATGAAGAAATGAAGAAAGTACACCAGGGTGAAAAAATAGACTTGGTTGATCCGCATTTACAAAAAGCGGTTTCAACGGTTAACGCTCGAGAGCTATTTGATCTGATTGTCGAAAGCGCTTGGAAATCTGGAGAGCCGGGTTTAATTTTTTTAGATGAAATAAATCGAAATAACCCAACTCCTTCTATAGGATTGCTCGAAGCAACCAATCCCTGCGGTGAAGTTCCGTTGCTTCCCTATGAATCTTGCAATCTTGGTTCCATAAATCTATCCAAAATGAGTACTGATGGGAAAATTGATTATCAGAAACTTCAAAGAGTTGTTTTTGACGCCGTCCATTTTTTAGATAATATCATTGATATCAACCGCTATCCTTTATCTATGGTTGAAAAAATAGTAAAAGCCAATCGAAAAATCGGTTTGGGTGTTATGGGATTTGCTGATTTACTTTGCCAGCTTGGTATTTCCTATTATTCAGATCAGGCTCTTCAAATCGCTGAGCAGCTCATAACTTTTATTGCGAATGAAGCGAAAATGGCTTCGAAAGTATTAGCAGAACAAAGGGGTGTTTTTCCCAATTACCCAAAGAGCCTCCATGTTTCTAAGAATTTACCCTTTCGAAATGCAACTTTAATTTCAATTGCTCCCACCGGAACAATTAGTCTTATTGCTGGATGTTCCAGTGGTATAGAACCGTATTTTGCCCTTATATATAGACGTTTTGTTTTAGAAAATACCGAGCTCATTGAAATTAATCCCTTACTGGAAAAACAACTAACAGTTTTAAAAATA
>DPKX01000144.1 GCA_003542295.1 Candidatus Atribacter hydrocarboniphilus | reverse complement strand
CTTTGTGGTGATTGGTTTTTCCCTTAAGTCAATTTGACCAGAAAGGAGGGGTGTTTTCATTAAAAAACCCTTTAAAATCAAGGTTTTTAAGCATCTTTTTATGTGCGAAAGTTGAGTTACTGAAAATAATAAGTGTGATTTTACTATGTTTATAGGACCACTTCATTTTTTTATTGAAAAGTTGACAGGGAATGAGGCGGTCTCTATTATGAATAATACAAAAAGTTAATATAAACCAATATTGAACTATAGGAGGAAAGAAATGAAAGGAAAAGTATTTTTTATCGTTGTCACTGCTCTATTGGTTTCATTGGTTTTGGGTAGTATGGTGTTAGCAAATGAGGAAAAGACTTATATCGTTGGGATTGATGGTGATTATTACCCATTTTCATTTATTGATAAAGATGGAAATCCAGCTGGATTCGACGTTGAGTCCATTCAGTGGATAGCTGATGAAATGGGTTTTAAGGTACAAGTAGTTCCAATGGCATGGGACGGGATAATTCCAAGTCTTTTGGCTAAAAAGATTGATCTCATTTATTCCGGAATGACAATTACTGAGGAAAGAAAACAACAAGTTGATTTTTCTGATGTTTATTGGGTAGTGAATCAAGCAGTAGCGGCTCGGGAAGGAGAAAATTTGGATATTGATAGTTTTAAAGCAGGAAAATATACTGTTGGAACCCAAAGAAGTTGTACCGCAGCCATGTGGATCGAGGATAATTTAGTAAAAACCGGAATTCTTCCCAAGGATAATCTCAAACTTTATGATAATTTCCCCTTGGCGGTAAATGATTTGATTAATGGTCGGGTTCAGGTGGCTATGATGGATGAACCGGTTGTATCCAAAGCAATTGCTGGAAAACCACTGGTAAAAATTGGAGTGATTAGTACTGGAGAAGAATACGGAATCGCTGTTCGTAAAGAAGACACCGATTTAAAAGATAAATTGAACGAAGGTTTAAAAAAGCTGATGGCTTCGCCATTTTGGGAAGAACTTATGGTCAAATACGAAATGAAGTAATATAATTTTTGGGAACAATAGAGTTTTATTAGGGGGCAGGGATAGAGTATCTTGCTCCCTATTTTTTTTAGTCGTAAAAAACTCAATTTACCATTCACTCTAATTCATTAATAAAGTATAATCTCTTTCAGTTATTGACAATATTGAGTAATTTTAGTTGAGGTGGCACAGTTGCAGGCTGTTATTGAGTCGTTTCCCTATATCATTTCTGGTATGGGGGTAACCCTTGGGTTGGTTGGATTGGCATTGGCATTGGGTTTGGTGGTAGGAATTCCAATGGCAGTTGGTCAAGCCTATGGAGGAAAATGGACCGGAAAATTCATTGCTTTTTACATCTGGATCTTTCGGGGACTTCCCAACCTGGTTTTATTATTTCTCTTTTATTTTGGAATATTCCCACTTATGGGTTTGAATGTTTCGGCTTTTTTTATTGGTGCGCTTGCCCTGGGTTTAAGAAGTGCGGCTTATCAGACTGAAATTTTTCGAGGAGCCATTTTATCTCTTGGTGAAGGACAAATGTTAGCAGCTCGATCATTGGGAATGAGTAAAAATCAAGCTATATTCAATATAATACTTCCTCAGGCACTTCGAATTGCTTTGCCAGGATGGTCAAATGAATACCCAATTTTACTCACCGATTCATCAGTTTGTTACGCGATAGGTGTCATGGAAATTATGACCCGGGGGAATCAAATGGTTACTCGAACCTATCAACCTATGCCAATTTATTTTGCTTGTGCTTTAATATTTATTTTAATGAATTATGGTGGATTAAGTCTTTTTCATGCACTAGAAAAACAGGTTCATGTTCCCGGTTTTGGAAGTAGTGATCAATCATGACCAATTCAAAATATGTCCTTATCGTTGAAGATATCCACAAATCTTTTGGAGAAACTGAAGTATTACGTGGTGTCTCATTTCAGGTTACAAAAGGAGAAACCATAGTCTTTATTGGGCCTTCGGGGACTGGGAAAAGCACTTTGTTACGATGTGTTAATCAACTAACTATTCCCGACCGCGGAAAAGTATGGCTTAACGGCGAAGAGGTAGTCCATTCTCATGGGAAAATAAATCTTTATCGTCAGAAAATGGGAATGGTTTTTCAAAATTTTTACCTATTTGACCACCTTACTGCTTTGGGGAATGTTGAAATATCCTTGCTGAAAGTTAAAAAAATGAACAAAAAAGAAGCGAAAGAAAAAGCCATGCATGAGTTGGAGCGGGTTGGCATGGTGCAAAAAGCTAATTTTTATCCAGCCGAGCTATCTGGAGGACAAGCTCAAAGGGTTTCTATAGCTCGCGCCTTGGCAATGGATCCGGAAGTAATGCTATTTGATGAACCAACCTCGGCTTTAGATCCGGAGTTAACCGGAGAAGTCCTGGATGTGATGAAAAATCTGGCTCGTGCTGGAATGACCATGTTAGTTGTTACTCATGAAATGGGGTTTGCTTCATCGGTAGCCAATCAGATTCTGTTTTTGGAAGACGGAGTTATTCTGGAAAGAGGAACACCGGAAAAAATTTTTTATCGGCCCGAGTTTGAGCGGACCCAAAAATTTCTTAGTAAAATGACCGAACTTTATGGTGATTTAGGTCAAAAAAATGGATAGTTTCGTATTTATTCAGGAGCAACTCCTTCCGGCGCTGTTAGAAGGAACATCGGTAACCATCAAGCTTATTCTGCTTTCGATACCTTTTGGCTTGTTGACCGGAATAATCGTTGCCGTAGGCCGTGTATATGGAAATAAACCAATATCAATGATTTGCCGACTTTACGTTTTGTTTTTTAAAGGTTGCCCCTTATTGCTACTGTTGTTTATGATCTATTTTGGTTTACCACCGGTAGGAATATCGCTCTCGCCAATGGCGGCATCGGTCTTGGGTTTTGTACTGTGCAACGGGGCATATTCCTCGGAATATATCCGAGGTGCGATTCAATCGATAAAAATTGGCCAAATCACGGCTGCTGAAGCCTTAGGAATGACTCGTTTTCAGGGTGTTTTGTATATTATTCTTCCCCAAGCTTTTCGTCGAGCGCTTCCCGGGGTGGGAAACGAGATTATCTATTTGATTAAATATTCTTCTTTAGCCTATATGATTACTTGCATTGAGCTGACCGGAGCTGGAAAAATTGTTGCTGCTCGCTATTTTCGTTTTACTGAAACATTTATTGTGATTGGAATCATTTATTTGATATTGGTAACCATTGCAACAAAGTTACTCAATTTCGCTGAAAGAAAGCTCTATTACCCTGGCATGGGTCCTACTCGCTTTAAGGGTTAAAACAAAGGTTTTTTTCTTGGATAAAATTGGCAGTAATATCTATTTAAAACGTTGTTAGAAGCATGGCAACGTGACGATCTCATTCCCAAAATCGTGAACCATGAGTCGTGAGTCGAATAAAAAAAATACCAGTGATGATAGAAAAACACTATGGTGTTTCTTTTCCTAAAGACCTG
>DPKX01000224.1 GCA_003542295.1 Candidatus Atribacter hydrocarboniphilus | reverse complement strand
TGAACTTTTTAACGATTTTAACCTCGACTATACCCCCAGTTGCCGGAGTCATGATTGCCGACTACTGGGTTAAGAAAAAAGGTGATCCCTCTAAATGGTTTAAATATCCGGGAGCCAATTGGGTGGGGATCCTATCCTGGTTAATCGGAGCACTGGTAGGTATATATCTTAAGATTGGCATTGCTCCAATCAATGCCATGGTTGTTTCCTTTGTTGTTTATCTTGGATTAATTTCAGTTGTTAAGCAACCTCAACTGGTTCCATCCAAAAAGAAAGCTTGAAAACTGCGTGGAGGTAAAAAATGAAATTTATTGATCTTCAAGATGTCGAATATATCGCTCTCGGGGCCGCTCTTTTGGGAACCGGTGGTGGTGGCGATCCACACCTGGGTAAACTGATGGCCATTCAGGCTATAAAACAAAACGGGCCAGTTCAGCTCGTTGGTCCTGACGAAGTTCCCGATGATGCCGTTATTGTTCCGACTGCCATGATGGGTGCACCGACGGTTCTCATTGAGAAACTGGCCAATGGCGAAGAAGTACTCCGAGCTTTTAACGGGATTAAGAAATATGCCGGAAAGGATATTTATGCCACTCTTCCCATTGAAGCTGGTGGAGTCAATTCAATGATTCCGATATCGGTTGCGGCAAGAACTGGAATTCCACTTTTAGATTGCGATGGAATGGGACGAGCTTTTCCTGAATTGCAAATGACTTCCTTCCATCTTTGGGATGTTTCAGCGACCCCTATGATTATTGCTGATGAAAAGGGAAATACCGTAATCATGGAAAGTATTAATAATTTTTGGACAGAAACTTTAGCTCGAAATATCTGTGTCACCATGGGCGGATCGGTCATGCTCAGTATCTATCAAATGTCAGGCAAGGTACTTAAGGAAGCTTGTATTCGAAATACTCTTTCGCTTTCAGCTAAAATTGGGGAATCGATCCTTATTGCTCGAAAAAAAGGTAAAAATCCCATTAAGAATCTTTTAGAGGTAACCGGAGGTTTTGAGCTTTTCAAGGGAAAAGTGATTGATGTTTTACGTCGTACTGAGGGAGGCTTTGTGCGAGGTGAAGCTCAAATTGAGGGTATCGAAGACTATCGAGGGAAAAACCTCAAAGTCCAATTTCAGAACGAGAATTTAATTGCCATTCGTGACGAGAAAATTATCGCCTCGGTTCCCGATTTAATCTGTATTGTTAACTTGGATAGCGCTATTCCGGTCACAACCGAAGCTATTCGTTATGGTCATCGGGTTTTGGTTTTGAGTATTCCCTGCGATCCAAAGTGGCGTACACCAAAAGGGATTGAAACAGTAGGGCCCCGTTATTTTGGATATGATGTCGATTATATACCGGTTGAAAAACTCATCAGCGAAGGAGGAAACAACCAATGATTTACCGTCTCGGAATCGATGTCGGGGGCACCAATACCGACGCTGTGCTCATCGACCAAAACAATGAATTAATAAGTAAGACAAAAACCCCTTCTACTGCTGATGTGACTTCCGGGATTTTGAATGCGGTCAATCAGGTTCTCGAAAGTTCTCATGTAGATCGAAATAAAATACGCTTTGCCATGTTGGGAACCACTCACTGCACCAATGCCATTGTTGAAAGAAAGCGACTTTGCCGGGTGGGAGTTATTCGAATTGCCAAACCGGCAACCATGGCGGTTGTTCCCATGGTAGATTGGCCGGAGGACTTGGTTTCAGCGGTTGGAGAAAATTATTACATTGTCCAGAGTGGCCATGAATTCGACGGACGAGAAATTACTCATCTTGATGAAAGTGAGATTCTGACCTGTGTCTCCGAATTAAAAGGGAAAGTTGACGCAATAGCCATTACTTCAGTCTTCTCCCCTATTTCATCAGCCCATGAATTGAAAGTTGCCGAAATGATTCGGGAAAAATTAGGAGACATTCCCGTCTCACTCTCCCATGAAATTGGTTCAATCGGTCTTCTGGAAAGAGAAAATGCCACTATTCTCAACGCTGCCCTCCACCATGTTGCTAAAACGACTGCTCAAGCTTTTATCAAAGGGCTTCAACAAGAAGGAATCCAAAAAGCCGCCATTTTTTTCTGTCAAAACGATGGAACACTCATGTCGATAGATTATGCCATGAATTATCCAATTTTAACCGTGGCTTGTGGTCCTACCAATAGCATTCGGGGCGCTTCATATTTAAGTGGTGTTGATGAAGCTATTGTTTTAGATATTGGTGGCACCACCAGTGATGTGGGAGTCATTAACAAAGGTTTCCCGCGCGAGTCATCGGTTGCTGAAGAAATTGGAGGTGTTCGAACCAATTTCCGGATGCCCGATTTAATTTCCCTTGGTTTGGGAGGCGGAACAATTGTAACCGAACATGATGGAAAAATTAAAGTAGGTCCAGAAAGTGTTGGATATCTTATCACTGAGGAGGCTTTGGTGTTTGGAGGAAAGACCCTTACTACCACCGATATAGCCGTCCGAGCTGGAATGGCATCGATTGGTGATGCATCTCGAGTGAGCCATCTGGATGAAGGATTTGTCCGGCAAGTATTGGGGATCATTCGCAATATGTTCAATGAAGCTGTCGACAAGATGAAACTTTCTTCTGATCCAATGCCGCTTATCTTAGTTGGAGGTGGGAGTATTTTGGTAGGTGATCACCTTGAAGGAATTTCCGAAATCCTCCGACCGGATAATTATGAAGTGGCCAATGCTCTTGGTGCCGCCATTGCTCAGGTTAGCGGTCAGGTTGAGCGAGTATTTTCTTTAAGCGAGATGAGTCGAGAACAGGCACTTCATCAAGCTAAAACCATTGCAATCGAAGAAGCTGTTAAAGCTGGTGCTGACCCTGCCACAGTTCATATCGTCGAAATTGAAGATGTCCCCCTAGCCTATCTTCCCGGGAACGCCACCCGGATTCTAGCCAAAGCAGCCGGAGACTTGAAGTATCAGGAATTATAAAAGAAATAGTGAAATATCGTCAACCCTTCTTTATAATCTCCTATAAGTATATTAAGAAGGGTTGACGACCAATGAATTCTGCTTCTTTAAACCGAACTAACACTTCATTTTTATACATTTCTATTTAATAAATAGACCTCCATACCATTTTGGTGGCACCAGATGAGGATGAAAAT
>DPKX01000080.1 GCA_003542295.1 Candidatus Atribacter hydrocarboniphilus | reverse complement strand
TATAGTCCTCAGTACTTCTTCAGCCTTAGCCAGTTCATCTTCTCTTCCCCTTATCAAAAGACTGCGGGTAGTCGGGTCTATTGAAATTCGGTTCGGTTCGGAAATATACATTGATAGAACCGAAGCAGCAGCATCGGGATCAATATATTTTAAGGTAAATCTCCGTGACGTTAATAAATCAAAATTTTCCTCAAGAGTCTCTTTTTTGCCAATTATTATATTATTTCCTAATTTTACTTGTTCTAAACCTCTCACTTTCAGGATATATCCTAAAGCCTGATCAAAAGAAAGCCCTTCAAATGCCAGCGATATTGTACCCTCAACCGTATCGTCCACAACCATGTTGACACCAGCTGATTTTGCCAAAGCTATTAAAACATCTCGAACATTGGTATCACGGAAATCAAAAGAAAACAAATTCTCTTGTGGCTGGGAGGCAGAAAAAGGTCCCTTTAAAAGAATGGTAAGCAGTCTCCCATTTGACTCGTCAAAAACTTCGTATTGAACGGGTTGGGATAGTTCACACCAAATTCGAATACCCGATTCAGAACTTCGAATAATAATATTTCGTAATGGACCCATGTTCATTGGTCGTTCAGAAAAGGATAAAGAATTGGCTGCTCCTTCAATATCCAAACCGATACGATAAGGATCAGGTGACACTTCTTCCCAAGTGACCTGGCTATCAAATTTAAAAGTTAATTTGATTTCAAGATTATCAACCCGATAGAAAAAATCCTTCAACTCAAGGGCGTGCGAACAGGAAAAGAAGAATAATATAAATAGAAGGATACCAATCAAGCAATGGGAAAATTTTAAAATTTTAATATGATTTCCCTCCCTTTATAGGCCAATACGGCTTCTTCTTTAGATACTTTAATCAATTCGATACCGGATTGCAAGGGTTTTTGGGAGGTTAAAATTTCTATTTTTCCATCCACATTAAGAATTATAGCCTGTTTATTATCAGAAAGAACAACTCCTTTCATTGTAATATCAGGTAGTGGCTCTTCTTTTTTTTCAGCAACAACATTTTTCGCTGGAGGATTTTGAGCTTTACTTTCTTGAACTGCGACTATCTCGTTACCGCCCCCCATAGCTAATGGAATGATTACATCATCTATACCACCCTGGGCTTCAGCTAAAACAAAACGGGGTTGAAAGATGTTTCTCATTCCTGAAATTGATTCATCTTTATAGGTAACCAAAAATATTTCACTCTTATCAATTTTCGGTGGTTCATACTGCAATCCATTAACTTTGGGTCGGATAAAGGCTGGAATTGGTTGAATGTCTGTCCCCGGTGTAAAAGTCCGATCGTAAATGTTCATACCTAAATAAATACAAAAAGCGAGGATGGCTATAAACCCGTATTGGAGATATTTTTCTATGCTTTTCACTGATTCATTCCCTCTTTGGCAACTAAGTAGGTGGAAAGATTCATCTGAACTAAGAAAGTTCCCTCGGCTTTATCCTTTTTAAAGTCGAAGTTTTTTACTTGAATAAGCCTTGGAGATTGACGCAGATAGTTCATAAAATAAAGAATGCTATAATAAGAGCTTTTTAAAGCTGTACTAAATGGAACCTCGGTATATCCATCATTAGAAACTAAGTTTTGTGGCACTAAGGACTGGATTTCGGCCTCGGAAAGAAAGGCTGCATCTTCAACAGTTATCAAGAGATTTGGTATCTCTTTTTCGTCGGGTAGTCGATCTTCAAGGATGATAGCCGCCGACTTTAAGCTTTCTAATTGATATTGTAATTGTTCTAAGTTGCTAACTTTTTTTCGTAAAACGGTTATTTGATTTTGAAGGGTGCTTTTCTGGTCGCCAAGGGTATCGATAATTTGGTATTGAGATGTCATAAACAAATAGAAAAATAAAATTATCACTCCACACCAGGCAATAAAGATTAGCGGCCAGTATTTTTCAAGATTCATGTTTTTTCAGCTCCAACACTAAATTAAAATCATACAAACTGTCCTTTAATGAAAGAGATTGAAATTCAGCATTTACGTATAAATCCTGATATCGACTTAAACTCTCAATAAATTGAGCAATACTGAATATACTTTGAGAAGTCCCCGTACAGGTTATTTGAGTTTCGGTAAAATTGGCCGTATTAAGAAAAACATCATCGGGCATGCTATTCCCAATAGAATTAACGATCTTCAGCCAGTCTGGTTCGCTTGCAATCAAAGCCCTGACAATATCAATTCTTTTCTGAATAACATCAATCTGTTTTTGGGTTTCTTGTAATTTCGTTTCTTGTTCTTGAAGATACTTTATTTCTGCAGTCATCGATTCTATCTGGGTAGTTAATATTTGTATTCGGTTATCATTTATGGTATAAGCAAAAAGAAAATAAAAGGTTATTCCCACAGTTAAAGTAAAAAACAGTATCCTTATCCAATTGGGCGTCTTTTTTACAACATATTTTTTAGGAAGAAGGTTGATCTTGATCCGATAGGAAGATTTTAATTCCATAATGAAGCTCCCATTGCCGAAAGATAAAGTTCACTGGAAACCACTTTCTTATGTCCCATATCGATTGGCTTGATATCCTGAAAAGTAACGTTTAAATTAACCGTCAACATGGTTTTTAATGGAATAATAGTAGAACCTCCTCCCACCAGGAAACAATTATCCAAAACAATTTTTTCAT
>DPKX01000146.1:2810-6733 GCA_003542295.1 Candidatus Atribacter hydrocarboniphilus | reverse complement strand
CCTTTCTTGTCACCTTGGGAATGACTGGAATCATTACCGGATTAGCCCGTTGGATTACCCAGCTTAAATCTATTCCGGTAACTAATAAAACCTATAATTTTATTTTTGGATCAGGAGATATCGGACCGATACCAATTCTTCTTGTTTGGACAGTTGTTTTGCTCGTTATAGGTCAAGTTGTGTTGAGGAAGACCAAATTTGGACGTTATGTATTAGCAACTGGTGGAAATAAAATATCTGCTCTTTATTCAGGAATCAATGTTGAAAGAATTAAATTTTCCGTCATGGTTTTAAATGGTGCCTTAGCAGCTTTGGCTGGAATGTTATATGCTG
Source organism: Candidatus Atribacter hydrocarboniphilus (assembly GCA_003542295.1). Taxonomy (GTDB): domain Bacteria; phylum Atribacterota; class Atribacteria; order Atribacterales; family Atribacteraceae; genus Atribacter; species Atribacter hydrocarboniphilus. Next base: position 6,400 of record DPKX01000146.1, on the reverse strand, counting down.
GTAGACTTCATGGCGCTCGTTATACTTTAGGCGAAACTGATTTGATGACGGTTATAGCAGCCGTTATCATTGGAGGCACCAGCATGTCAGGAGGCCGGGGCTCGGTAATCGGTTCTATCGTTGGTTCTCTTATAATGGGTATGATTAATAATGGATTGATATTGATGGGTTTATCAGTCGATCAACAAATGATTTTTCGTGGATTGATTATTATTATTGCAGTTTCTTTGACCATGAGAGAAAAGAAAAAATAAAGGAGGCCGGTAGATGCCACAATCTTTGCCATTTTTACGCATACCAAAGGCTGCTCAACTGGTCGTAGTAACCGATCTTGAACAGGAAAGCTTCCCCGTCAGCCAGTTGAAAAAATATTTTCAACAGCGGGATTTTGTTATCCTTTCTCCTCGAGACTTTAAACTTCGTGATTGGAAAAAGGCGGATAAAAACTTTAAAAGTTTTATTTATCTAGAAGAAAAGGAAAACCAACTTCTCTCTGATAAACAACCATCAGAGAAAAACGCTCAACTGGTAGAAGACGGTTTTAAAATTCAAACCGCTCAATGGCAGGAAATTCCATCGATACTCCTTATTGGAGGCGGTCGACCGGGCTTGATACATGCGGTGAACGAGTTGGGTCAAAAAATTCTTTCATATCAGGGTGATGAGATATTCATTCCGGAAGTGAATCTTGAGCAGTCACCTTTACTTCCTTTTCGTTTGCTTTGGACCTGGGACCATAGTACCAACTGGTATTTAGAGCAAGTCGGTATTCAGGAAATCGGTGCCATGAATTATTATTCCAAGCCTCCAGAGGGGTTTTTAGAAGACTACTTTCGATTAATAGATTTTATGAGTCTCAACCGAATCGGGGGAGTTACTATATACGGCTTTTTAAGAGATTGCCATGGAGGCATTGAAGCTGCTCAGAAACTATGCCAATATGCTACTGAAAGAGGGGTCAGAATTTTACCCGGGGTTGGAATCAATGCCTACGGAGGGATCTATTGGGAAGGAAACCACCGCTTTAATTTAACCCAGTGGCTCCGACAACATCCAGAATTAAAAGCCGTATTAGGAGCGCCGGCCGCTTTTTCCATTCCTGACTTACCTCCTCTTTGGTTTCCAGAAAACCAATACACCGATACCGCCTGTCCTTCAAAACCGGAAAACGCCCAATATCATGAGGAGGCGATTGCCTGGTTGGCTGAAACCTTTATGATTGGTGGGATTAATTTTGAAACCGGAGATTATGGAGTTTGCCAGTGCGAAGAATGTTCTCGAAGACGTAAAGAAAATTCAACCTGGTCGTTGCGGGATATGGCTCTCCTTTATCCGCGTCTTTTTTCGGCTGCTCGAAATCAGCGCCAAGACCTCTGGTTGGTCAGTGAGGCTTATTGGGATAACCTTTTGAACCGACAGGTACTTCAATCTCTTGAAGAATTGCCTGAGGAGGCAATTTATCAATTTTGTTTTAATCGCTCTTACTGGCCTCGTTTAAAAACTGATTTAACCAGGGAATATGTTCAAGGATTGCCTAGGAGTAAAAATATCTTTCGTACCCATATGGGTTCACAGTGGAATCGGGAACGATATGAATTAGTTGCCGACCGTTTCGCTGAAATGATGCAGTTGGCCTTTAAAAGTGGAATGAAAGGCGCAACCATTTTTGGTGAGGTCAGTGCCTTTAGCGTCGTCAATGAAATCAATTATTTATCGTTCGCTCGCTTTGGCTATCAACCGACTCTGACTTGGGAGAATTTTATTGAAAAAGACCTTGGTCCTCTTTTTGGAGGGAAAATGGCTGCCGAAATCTATCTTCGGCTTCTTATGGTTCCATCGCAAGGAGATATTTTGAGTCAAGCGATTGGCGAAGCACGGGAAATGAGTCGCTCATTGAGTGGGGAGCAGTATCGACGGTGGATATGGCTTCAAAATCGTCTGATGAAAACGAAAGTTATGGTGATTGATTAATCTTTCTTCAAGCAATGGTTGGAGAATGAATGAAGATGAGGATGAGGGTGAAAACCCTGGATGAGATCCTGGTTAGTTGCTCAATACGAGTTATCTATAAAAATCATTCCGGTATTTTCAGGATAGACCCTCATGCTGCTTTCAAAGTATCAGCTGAGGATAAAAATTCCTATTTAAATCCGTCATTGCGAGGAGATCAACCGTATTTTGGTTGGACGACGTGGCAATCTCATTTATTGGAATCAGTGAGTCGTGAGAAGTGAGTCGAATAAATGAAAAAACAAGTGATGATAAAAAAGACAATATGGTGTTTCTTTTCCTAAAGACCTGAGGGTCTCATTCTTAATAATAATATTGAATTAATAAAAGAAAAAGATTAGATCCTCACGCGGAAAAGCACCGCTCAGGAAGACACCTTAGGTGACAGATGAGATCCTCAGGCTCTTACAAGCGAGTGTTCAGGATGATAGATTAAAGAATTCATTTTATGATATTTACAGGACAGATATCGGAGCTTGACCAGTAAGAGGTTTCTTCATGACCAAGGCTTGTGCCGCTGCTAAAGCTGAACAGGGTCGGCTGGAATAGGTGCATAGGTAAGTGCTTACTAAAGGAAATTCAGAAAGTTCATAGGAGCTGCGAAAAGCAAGGACCATCATTCGATTGCCAACAGATGTTGATAGTTTATTTACTAACTGTTTTTGAAGGTTGGTTTCAAAATCCGTACCAGGAAGTGGATAATCCTCAGTCACAGCAATGAAAGAATGAGCTGATAATATCGTTTCGGGGATAGCTTCATCCCTTAAGTCTTCATAATGATAGATTTTAATATCAACACCTAAACGAACGAGTTCTTTTTCAAAGATATCAAATGCCGGTTCCGATTGGTTAGGGCCAATGCCTCTGGTGTGAGAGAGAATAGCATAGGCATCGCGTGGGACACAATTAATGATAATAAGTGGCTGATTTAAATTTATTGGCCATAATTGCGAACAATCTCGTAAAATTGTGATTGCCGAAGACGCAGCATCAAAGGCTACTGATGCATGATCACTCAAGCCAAACTGTGGTTTTAAATCGGACATCTTCGATAAAGCAGAGAAAATCCCTTTATTAAATTTGAGAGTTAGAATTCTTCCCGAAGCTTGGTCTAATCTTTCCTGAGTTATTCTTCCTTTTTTTACTGCTTGAATGACGCTTTGGATAAGCTTCATATGCTGTTTAATATATATCGAGGAATCATGATCGTAATGTTCTTCAGCCAACATGATCATATCAACACCGGCTTGAATGGCCTTGATGGCGGCTTCATCAGAAGGGTAATTTTTCTTTATAGCTCCCATATTCATGCTGTCAGTGAGAGCCACTCCTTTAAAGCCCATTTTTTCCCGAAGGAGATGGTTCATAATTAAGGGGGACATAGTCGCAGGATTGATAGAATCGATTTGAGGGAAAAGGATATGGGAGGTCATGACCATGTCAACACCAGCATCAATCCCTTGTTGAAAAGGATAAAGGTCACCTTGCTCTAATTGATTGAGATTTTTATTCACGGTTGGGAGATTACGATGGCTGTCTATGGAAGTATCTCCATGACCGGGAAAATGCTTCAAGGTTGA
>DPKX01000146.1:0-2770 GCA_003542295.1 Candidatus Atribacter hydrocarboniphilus | reverse complement strand
GGATATTCACCAAAGGATCGCATACCGATAATGGCATTATGAGGATTGGAATTACAATCAGCACAGGGGGCAAAAATAGCATTGAAGCCAACCGAGAGCATTTCTTTTCCAAAAATATCGTATATTTTTTGAGTTAGTTCTGGTTTACCGGTTGCACCCAAGGCTAAATTTCCCGGCCCGGTTGTGCTGTACGGAACCAGCACTCCCCAGGTTCCCTCATGATCAACACCTAAAATAAGAGGAATTTGATGGGATGTTCGTTGGGTAAGTTTCTGGAGTGAAAGAGTCAATTCTTTCGCTTCTTCAGGGTTGGAGGCGTTCTCCTGGCTTAAATAACAACCGCCAATTCTGTATTCTACAATAAGTGGGGTTATCGGTTTCAAGTCATGGCCAGAAAAAGCAAAAAGAAATAATTGTCCAACTTTTTCTTCAAGAGTAAGAGAATTCAGAAGAGACTGAATTGGTGATGGAAAATTCATGCTCATCCTCCCCAACATTATTTTATCAATTATAGCATGCTTTTCCGTTGACATTGATTCTATTTATTGTCTAAAATGTTAATAGTTCGTTCTCGAATCGAACAAATGGTACGATGATGATGACAACTCTAACCAGTTCTCGAGTTAATGATATCCACAAGAAAATGGTTTTCCGTTATATCTGGGAAAAAGAACAGGTATCACGAACCCAGATACGGTCCTATTTTGGGTTTAGTAAATCGACGGTATCGGGTATTATTCGTGATTTAATTGACCAAGGTCTAATTATTGAAAATGGTCAAGAAGACGCTCCTCTGGGGAGGAAACCCGAGCTTCTCACGGTGAATCCCAAGGGACCAGTGGTCCTCAGTGTTTTGCTTAAAGACTTAGGGGATGTTGAAGTTGCTATTGTTGATCTCAAGGGAACCATCCTTAGTCGTGAATCCTTCACTTTATTAACCAAAGAACCTCCTCAGGCAGCAGTTGATGAGATTGCTTGGTTTGTGAATGCAGCCCTTGCAAAATTTCCCCATACAACCTGTCTCGGTATCGGTTTAGGGGCTCCGGGAATTGTCAACCATCGTTCGGGAGTTATTGAATATTCAGCCCATTTTGGATGGAAAGGAATTCCAATTGGTTCAATGCTCTCGGCTGGAGTGGCTCAAGAATTCCCTATTTTAGTTGATAATCGAACCACTGCAGCCACCTTAGGTGAAATGTGGTTCGGAAGTGGAAAAAATTCTCGAAATCTTATCTGCATCAACTGCGGTGAAGCGATAGGAGCAGGAATTGTGATTGAGGGGAAAATATATCGGGGTTTTTTAGATGGTGTTGGTGAAATCGGCCATATTCCTTTAATTCCAAATGGAAATCTTTGTTTTTGCGGGAAAACCGGCTGCGTTGAGTCAATGGTTTCGCTTCCAGCCTTAATGAAAAGAATAGGAAGGAAATATACCGGAGAAGATGATGCAACTCGGATACTACGGAATGAAATTGGGAAACCCTCGATAAAGGAAATGACTTTGGAAGCCTATTCCATCTTAGGGGAGATAGCTGTAATCCTTACTAATATTTTAGCTCCTGAGAAGATAATTTTTACCGGAGGGCTCACTCGGATCGAACCCGAGGAAATGTTAAGCTCGGTCCAACAAAAAGTCCAAGAAAAGGCTCTGGAACCTTTGGCGCGCAATATTCAATTAGAATTGAGTCGTTTTCACCAGAAAACCGAACCGATTTGGGGAGCCTCTCTGGTAATGGAAAATTTATTTAGTTTAGAAATAATCCGTTGATGGAGGGTTGATGATGGAAAAAATTGGTTTTGGCGTAATCGGTGCTGGAATCTGGGGAAATTCTCATGCATGGATTTATTCAACTGAACCATATTCAGAGCTGATCGCAGTATGCGATAAGGTTGAAGAGAAAGCTAAAGCCCTGGCGGAAAAATATCATGCCCGGCGTTGGTACACTGATCTAGAAAAAATGTTAAAAGATCCCGAAATACAAGCCGTCGGGATTGCAACACCCGACTTTGCCCATCAAGAACCTTTTATTGCTGCTTGCCAAGCAGGCAAACATATTCTTTTGGAAAAACCACTGGCGACCACTCATGAGGACTTAAAACTCATGAAGACTGCTTATGAAAGATCAGGAGTACGAGTCATGGTTGACTTTCATGCCCGTTGGAATCCACCGTTGGTCGTAGCCAAGACCAATATTGAGCAGGGGACCATCGGTAAGATTATTTCTATGTACTACCGTTTGAATGACACCATATATGTTCCTACCCAGATGTTATCCTGGGCAGAAAAGTCATCCATCCTTTGGTTTTTAGGGAGTCATACGGTTGATACCCTTCGATTTCTTTCCGGCAAAGAGGTTAAGAGAGTATATTCAGTTTCCCGATCTGAGGTCTTAGTTAAGTTGGGAGTAAATATTCCCGATATTTATCAAAGTGTTTTAGAAATGGAAGACGGGATTATTGCCAGCATTGAAAACAACTGGATTGTCCCAAATTCCCATCCCAACTGGAACGATATAAAGCTCAACATTTTAGGAAGCAACGGGATGTTTAATATGGATCTTACTAACAATCAGGCTATTGAGCGCTATCTTGCCGATAAGAGTGATCATCCAGATATTTTGGTTATGCCTACAATTCATGGTAAACCAAGCGGTTTTGCCCATGAAAGTATTCGGGATTTTATTCTTAGGTTGAGAACTGGCGATAACTTTATTGTTGATTTTGAAGACGGATTCCGGGTTAGTAAAGTTATTCTTGCCATTATGGAATC
>DPKX01000182.1 GCA_003542295.1 Candidatus Atribacter hydrocarboniphilus | reverse complement strand
CCAATGGAATCGAAATATTAGGTATTGGATTAAGTGCTTCGTCTGGGATAAAAAAAGGAAAAGTTGTTGATGTTGAAAAGGCCTCCCATTCGATAAAAGAGTCTCTTCTCAATTCCTTGAGTGTAGCCAAAGAAGAGCCGAATTTTTTATATACTGGGATTGCTGGTGATTATGTCACTTCCAGGAATGCTGAAAATGAAATACTTCTCGGAAAAGTCAGTCGTGAGGTATATGAAAAAGATATTGAAAAAGTCATCGAGGGAACTCGAGCCCAGATAGCCAGCGATGGTCAGGCGGTTATTCATGTTATCCCTCAGGAGTTTTCGTTAGACGATCAACGGGGGATTGCTCAACCTCGCAAACTGGTGGGAACTCGTTTAAAAGTGAATGCCCATGTGGTTACCGCTGAAGAGAACCATCTCCACAATTTGGTTGAATGTTTTCAAAGCGTAGGGTATGAAGTTTATCGAACGGTATTTCAACCCTATGCCTCGGCGTTGGCAGTATTGACCACTGGTGAGCAGGAAGCGGGAACGGTTTTAATGGATATCGGCGGAGGAACAACGGATATAGCGGTATTCTATAATGATTCTATCTATTATTCAAATATCTTACCAGTTGGAGGAGAACTTATCACTTCTGATTTGGCAATTGGCCTCCGGACATCCCGCGACGAGGCAGAAAGAATAAAACTCCAATATGGAAGTGTTTATAGTAAATATGTTCCTGATGATGAAATGATTGAAGTCAAAGATATTAGCATGAAGTCTCTGCGGTCGGTAAAGAGGAAGTTTGCCTGTGAGATAATTGAAGCGCGAGTGAAGGAAATGATTTTAATGATTAGAAGGGAAATTCGAGCTTCGGGCATGTCGTCGGTATTACGGGGAGGAATAGTTATTACTGGCGGGTCTTCGCTTTTGGGAGGGCTCAATGAATTTGCCACAACGCTTTTAAATATGCCGGTTCGGATTGGATTTCCAGAAAGTAAAAATTATTTAGGACAAGTACAAGTCATATCGAGCCCAATATTTTCAACTTCTTGTGGGCTATTACAAATGGCTCTTACTGAAGGCCAGGAAAGAAAATCAGATCATCGTTTTAGCGAGGGATCTTCTGGAAAAATTCATGGAATGGTTAATAAATTAAAGGATTTCTTCATGATGGGATAATTACTGGGGGTTACAGAGATGTCTAAGGTGAAAGGAAATGCCGGAGAAAATAACAACGTTGTGATCAAGGTTTTCGGTATTGGAGGCGGTGGAGGGAATGCCGTTAACCGAATGGTCAAGTCAGGTTTAATGGGTATATCATTTGTTGCACTCAATACCGATGCCCAGGTGTTATCACGTTCTCTGGCTGCTGTTAAGCTCCAAATCGGCTCGAAATTGACTCGTGGTCTTGGAGCTGGAGCCAACCCGGAGATTGGTCGAAGAGCTGCCGAAGAAGATAGAAATAAAATCTACGAAGCATTGGAAAATACCGATATGGTTTTTGTAACGGCTGGCATGGGCGGTGGAACTGGAACCGGTGGAGCTCCAGTGGTAGCGAATATTGCTCGCGAGTTAGGAATATTAACGATTGCCGTTGTTACCAAACCCTTTTCTTTTGAAGGACGGAAAAGAAACCGTCAAGCCGAAGAGGGGATAGAGCAACTCAGAAAAGTAGTGGATGCTCTGATTGTTATTCCCAATGATCGCTTGCTTCAAGTTACCGAGAAAACCACCTCGATTGTCGAAGCTTTTCAGATGGTAGATGATATTCTTCTCCAAGGAGTACAGAGCATTTCTGATTTAATCAATGTTCCAGGCATTATCAACTTAGATTTTGCTGATATCCGGACAATAATGGCCAATGCTGGTACTTCTTTAATGGGTATCGGTAGGGCCAGTGGAGAAAATAAGGCAACTGAAGCAGCAAAAGTAGCAATTTCCAGTCCACTTTTGGAAACATCTTTTAAGGGAGCCAAAGGCATACTCTTTAATATAACCGGTGGACCAAATTTGGGAATCTTGGAAATACATAAAGCAGCGGAGATTATTTGTAGTGCTGCTTCGGATGAAACCAACATCATTTTTGGCGCTGTTATTGATAAAAACATCAAAGATGAATTAAAAATTACAGTTATTGCCACTGGATTTGATCACGGTGGAGAAAAGGAAAACGAGGAGACCCAGGAGATATTCCAAAGGGAGGTAGCTGATTCTTTTACCTTCGATGACCTGGATGTACCTGCTTTCATGAGAAAAAAAATGAAATGATTTTGAATATTACCCATTTGAAGAACCTGGAACGGGGTTTGTCCCTCAACAATAAGATGGGGAAGTATCTTTTTGTTGGGTGTTTTCCTGGCCCTTATGAAATGGGAATGGCGAATCTCGGGTATCAATCGGTTTTAAAGACCGTCTTTGATTGTCCTCAATGGAGGGTCGAAAGATTATTTGCCGACACCGGGATTCGAACTTTCGAGAAAAATACTCCCGTAGCTGAAGCAGATATTGTTGGGTTGACCCTTGGTTTTGAAATTGAAATTTTCTCATTGGTACAGTTACTTTTGGGTTCGGGATTGGAGGTTTATGCCGATGAACGGGAAGAAAATCAACCCTTAGTTTTAGTTGGAGGTCCACTGGCCTCCTTGAATCCGGAGATTATTGCCCCTTTTGCTGATATCGTTTTTGTTGGCGAAAGCGAAGAAAGCCTTCCCGATTTATTAGCTGCTTGGGAAGAAGCACAAGACCTCGACTTAAGCCGCCAAGAAACCCTGCTTTATTTAAGCCGTTTCCCCGGTGTCTATGTTCCACGGTTTTATTTTCCTCTAGTTTCGGGCTCATTTTTTAAAGGTTTTAAGAAAGTTGACACCGTTCCAGAACGAATCCAACAACAAAGAGTTGATATTAGCCGTTTTGAGGTCTTTTCTCATATTTATACTTCTCAATCCTATTTTAAAAATATGGGATTGATGGAAATCAACCGGGGGTGTAGTTATCGCTGTCGTTTTTGTGCTGGCGGGGCTATCTATCGCCCCCTACGCCAGCGACCGATTGAAATGGTTTTGAAGATGATCGATAATTTAAAAAAATGGACTTCTCATTTGGGGATCATCGGATCGGATGTGCTCTCCCATCCCCAATGGGAGGATATTATTAAATATGCAATCAAAAACCAGTTTACCGTTAATTTTTCCTCTCTCTCCGCGATCACTCTTTCTCGCCATAGGGAATATCTTCCCTATTTGGTAAAATGTGGAATAAAAACCCTGACCCTAGCACCAGAAAGCGGAGAAGCCAAGACTCGTCAATATTTTGGGAAGGGTTTGGATGACGAGGAGTGGACTGATCTCATCCATAATATTATCCAATTGGGAATACCGAAAGTAAAACTCTATTTTATGATCGGGAAGACTTTTCATTCTGCCGAAAAGGATTTGGATTTTATTCATAAATTAGGTCGTAAAATTAATTCAAACCATCAATTATCAGTTTCTTACAGTTTTTTAGTTCCAAAACCTCATACCGATTTGGAGAATATGAAGTCTCTTTCATTCTTAGCTTGGAGGAAAGAGAGAGAACTTTTTGAGACCGGGCTGAAAAAAATGAAAATTCGTTTTTCCGGTGAAAGTCTTCGGGTTGCTTGGATAGAACTCCTTTTAGCTCGGGCTGATCGTTTCTTGGCTCAGGAGATTCCAAAGCTGATAGAGCAAAAAAATGGTTTGATTTTTAATCAATGGAGAACAGTAATGGAAAAAATGGGACGGGATTTTGATGAATGGCCAAGACATCCCTGGGAAGACGATTTGTATCCCTGGTCAATTATCGACAATGAAGCGAGAAATCAGTGAGGAAAATGAGGGGGAACCGGATCGAAAATGATGAATAAATACATTCAAAAACGATTAGAAATTATCCAAGAAAATATTATACGTTCCTGCCAAAAATCGGGGAGAAAGAGTGAAGAGATTAAAATCATCGCCGTGACCAAAGGAATCAACGTTGAAAAAATGCAGGAAGCTTTATCCTGCGGGTTAAATCGCTTTGGTGAAAATCGAGTTCAAGAAACCGAGCAAAAGAGAACTTCTTTTCAAAAAAAACCAATTGAGTGGCATTTTATTGGACAGCTTCAAAGGAACAAAATCCCAAAAGTGGTAGAATATTTTCAGTATATTCATTCTTTAGACCGGATAAATCAGTTTCAAACCTTAGAAAAACGCTTGGAAATGTCAAAGGAGGATTGTTATCCGGTTATTATGGTACAGGTGAATTTGACTGGCAAAGAAACCCAAGCTG
>DPKX01000181.1 GCA_003542295.1 Candidatus Atribacter hydrocarboniphilus | reverse complement strand
TTCCAAGGTAGCGATTGATCTTCAAAAATTAACTTTCGTGAATTGAGATTAAAATCAAGAGGCCAAGAAGGCATTTTTGAAAGCAGGATGATAGTCTCATCTTTAAGTCGGCCGGTAGGTATGCATAGAGTGAGTTTATCCATTTTTAATTACCTCTTGTATCTGCTTATAAATAGTATCCCAATTTAAGTCAGTCCAGGTGTGTTCTTTGAATCCGTCAGATAATTTAAGAGCAAAGGGAACATCATTTTGCTCTTGGGTAATGACGGCTCGAAGCAATTTACGTAATTTTTGGGTTAAAATGAAGACGGCTTTGCGATGCTCGGTAGGATAAAAAATAGTATAAGTCTTAATGGTTTGAATAATTCCCGGTCGGGATTTTTCACATACCTCGACCAAACGTTCAATAAAAAGAGCAAAGCCACAGGCGGGGTGATCTTGACCAAAAATACCAAATAATTCATCATAACGACCACCGGCTAAAAGCGGAGATCCGGAAAAAGCTGAGAAGCCTTCGAAAATCAATCCAGAATAGTAATCAAAATCACGTATGAGACCTAAATTAACCCAAATATTTTGCTCTAATCCATAATCGGACAAAATATCCCAAACTTTTCGTATTCTTTCCAAGGCGCTATTGAATTGATGATTCCTCGGAAATTTATCATTAATATCATTTAGGAATTCTTTTTTTCCTCGAAGAAAAGGAAAATTAAGTAGAAGTGCAACTAACATGGGCTCTGTTGGTGGATTTTTTTCTAAAAAATTCTTCAGTGCAATAAAATCTTTAGTTTTTACAATAGTTTTTAATNNACATTGAGTATTCCTCGGAAAAAACCGACATGACCAATATCTACCGAGAAATCATAGATACCGGCTTCTTGCAAGGCGATAATTGCCAAGGCAATTACTTCGGCATCTACGGCTGGTGAATTGTCACCGATATTTTCCAATCCCATTTGAGTGAGTTCGCTTTCGGTACGAAGGGGTGAAGAAGGGTAGCGAAAAATTTTTCCTTCGTAAAAAACTCGAATAGTTTTATTTTCACCAATTAAGTCACTACTGTATTTTCGAGCTATCGAGGTCGTAAAATCAGGACGAAGACAGACTAATTTTCCTTCGCGATTAATGAATTGGAAAAGCCGTTCTTTTAATTCATCACCTATAACTTTATGTAAGGTGGCATAATATTCAAGAGTAGGAGTTTCAACTTCTTCAAAACCCCAGGAGCTGAATAAATGTCGAAGTTTAAATTCAATTTCTCTTTTTTTAAAAACTTCTTGGGGATGGGTATCTTTCATACCCAAAACTAAATCCAAATAAATCTCTCCTTTCCAGGAAAATTCAATATCTCAAATTTATTGTATCATGAATTTTATATTGTAAACTCACTTGCTAGCTTGATAAATCAGGCTTCTACAAAAATATTTTTATATAATGTGCAATAAATTATATACGTTAATTAGGTTTTAATCCTCATTCCCATCTTTTGCTATAAAGGGAGGAGGAACTTAAAAGTGATATTGTTAAGATTACAACTGGCTTTTACTTGAACAACGCGGCAATCTCATGAGCTCAATTATTTATTATTTCATCTCCCTTTGGCTAGAGGGGAAATCAAGAGGGATTCGTGAAATATTTGGGGTATATATAGATTCTTGAATTTTAAAAAAGCTATGGGCGAATACTTAGGTTCGATCCTACGGCTGCAAAAAATAAAATTTTCTTGTCGAAAGTTATTCAACCATTTTAATCTTTGTAGGAGCAGACCTGTGTGTCTGCCCCTACAAATTTTTAATTACACCATGAAATTCTACGCCTCGGAGGAATAGAACTCAGTAACGGGGGGTTGTCTTTCAACAAACCTATCCTCGAGGTTATAAATCCAACCCCTGTAAATCAGCAAAATCAGATATAATAATCCTAATGCCAGAATGAAAATCAGCGATCCCAAACCGAAAGGAGAAATATCCATGGGAAGCGTGAAAGACCTTTTTGTTCAAACTTCACCTCGTGAAAATATTATGGGACAGGGTAAATTTATCTTTTCTGATCGTTATTCAGTTTTTGATTGGGGAGAAATGCCCGACCACATTCCGCATAAAGGTGAAGCTTTATGCTTAATTGGAGCATACTTTTTTGAGAAACTATCTTCCTTGGGGCACGAAACCCACTACCGAGGTTTAGAAGAAAACGATCAAGTAAAATTATTGTCCGAAATTTCAGCACCTTCATCCATTATGCATGTTTCTCTGGTAAAGGTTATCCATCCAACTCAAAATGGTAATTCTTATGATTATGGTGTATATCACCAAGACCATACCAACTTTCTCATCCCTTTTGAATTCATATATCGGAATTCCATTCCATTTGGAGCCAGCTTCCGAAAAAGAGTAGAGAGTGGATCAATAAACTTAAAAGAATATGGCTTGGAAAAAATGCCTTCACCGGATAAAAAGCTTTCAACCCCCATTCTCGATGTGTCGACCAAGTTGGAGGAACAGGATCGATATCTGACCTGGGATCAAGTACTGGAGTTGAACATTATCAGCCAAGAAGATATACAAAATATCAAAAAAACATTAACCTTTGCCGATGAACTTATTACCCAGGAAGTAAAAACCATTGGATTGGAAAATGAAGATGGAAAGATCGAGCTGGCCTTCGATCCGGAAAGAAAACTGATGTTTGTCGATGTATTAGGAACTCCCGATGAATGTCGCTTTACCTGGAAGGGGATTCACCTCAGTAAGGAAGTCGCTCGAGAGTTTTATCGGAAAACATCATGGTATGATGAAGTAAGCCAGATTAAATCTCGTTATTCAGTTGGGTGGAAATATTACGTTAAAAGTAAACCACAACCATTACCCGAGAGACTTCTCCAGGCAATCGGCTGGATTTATCAGCGAATTGCCATGGACCTTACCGAAAGGGAATGGTTCTTGGGTGTTCCTTCTTTAGAAAAGATAGTTGAAGAAATCAAAGAGTTTGTATAGAATAGTCATGTCTTTCTGTGCGCCCGTGGCTCAAAGGATAGAGCAGCGGTTTCCTAAACCGCAGGTTGAAGGTTCGA
>DPKX01000073.1 GCA_003542295.1 Candidatus Atribacter hydrocarboniphilus | reverse complement strand
GTCACGAGCAAAATATCTGGCGCAGGAACTTCCCTTAGAAAAGCTATATCCATCCGGTGAAACTTTCACTATTTCCCTTGTTACGGCTTCTCCCAGTTCCTCTGCCACCTCGTTACTATACGGCCCGTAAATATGCAGACGAAAATTTGCATAAATGGGTACACCGGCCTCGGTACAGAAATATACCAACTTTTGCAAAGCCTTTTTTCCTCTAATTGTTGTTTTGTCTGCCAGATAGGCAATAAGGGCTTCAATTTTCATTACGTCCATCCCTTCTCAATATTTTTAATTTTTGCTTGAATTTGGGCAAACTGTTCGTTACACCATATTGCCGCTTCCTCTTTTTTGTTTCGTGTTACATAAAAACGAACAATATTAATATTTTTCTGGGACAATAATTGCAAGGGAAGCGACTGCCCGAATATTGAGTAGTATTGCTCTGGATTGTGCTTATCTTGAACGACAATACTGTCAAACTTTCTGTCTCCTTCCGCCTCTTTATCTCCCTCTTCCTGCTTTTTGAGTCCAAAAAATGGGTTAGTAAGGAGCCTTCTAGCCTTATCATCAACGTGAGCAGTCTGAGAATTGCTACCGTATTTTTCTTCAAATTTTTCCTTGAGTTCTGCAACAGCCAGATAGCTCGCCAAGCCTGTATGTTGGGGGAAGGTAACAAAAGCTTCAGAAAGATGATCCCTTTCGAATATCCGCCGCGCCCATTCATTTGAATTACGGAATTTCTTAATAGCTTCCAATATAGTACAATCATCTAACGCCAAATAATCATTCAGATTGTCCGGGGGAGGAAAATACCCGTTCCGTTGCGGGTATTGCTTCCACTGAAGAAAATCTTTCAAAAAAGCCGTCAAATAATAATCGTAGATGCGTCTGGTTTTATGAAAATAAACTTGAATAAACATCCAGTACCGGGCAAAAATAAGTTCTTCTAACGCCTGTATTCCATCAGAATCAATTCCCAATAACCAAAAGCCTGTAAGGTCTCCTACCATTTCTTCGGACTGAATTTCAGAATGAGCTTCTTTAGCTGCCACAACCGTTACCGTATCTAAAATCCTTTCCAGATCATACTTTCCGTAGCGAACGCCACAATAATAAGAATCCCTCAAAAGATAATCGAGTTTATCGGCATCCATTTCACCATCTATAATTTTTCCCAGAAAAACCCGGTCAGTACCCAAATAGCCTTTATTTAAGAGTGTAATGATTTCCTCTACCTTAATGTCCGGAAAATATTCTTTAATTATTGGGGCAAAATCACGACGTATGATAGCAATGGTATAGTGTTCATGTTTTAATCCTGACAGAAAAACTTCCTCGCTCCCGTGCGAAAACGGAGCATGCCCCAAATCATGCAAAAGGCCAGTGAGCCTTACCAGTTGGCGCAACCTGGTATATTCCGATTCCGTAAATTGGTTTTTAATGAGCCGGCGTTTATATAAAGAATCCATCACCCTGCCTGCCAGGTGCATCACTCCCAGGCTATGCTCAAACCGGGTATGCGTGGCTCCAGGATAAACCTTAGAAGTCAATGCCAACTGGTGAATGTTTCTCAGTCGTTGGAAAGCCTCTTTTTTAATAATGGCTGCTTCCCCTTCATTTAGTTCAACCATCCCGTGAATGGGGTCTCTAACCCGAACATGTTTCTCCAAAAATACTATCACCCCTAAAATTATAATTCTCGAATAAACGTTCGTTTCCTGCTGATCAAGAAAATTTTTTTTACTCAACAATTGTCTCCTACGAAATCCGGAGAGTGCATTAGCACTTTAGTTAAAATTTTTACTATTTAACTCGGAAATATTTCTATAAACAACCGATTTGGAAAGGACTACCTCTAAGGAAGAAATATACTTCATTCCATTATCGCCTATTATTTTGCCTAATATATCCAAAGGCATGCATTGACCATATCCGGCAGGCACGGNNGGTAGCGTCAATGCCGGTTACCCCTTTTAATCCATCCTTATCCCATCAATTTCTTCTGCGCCTGGATATGTTTTCTGTGTAACGGCAAGCCGGGAAACGAGGACAGCCCCAAAATATGCCATACCTGCCTTGCTTTTGCACTAGGTTGATTTCTATACCTTCCTCAAAACACCTTGGACAAAGTTTCCCGGCACTGCTCCCGGATTCAACCTTATCCAATTCCAGGTTCCTGGCTATTTCCTGGACCGCATTCTCCCCCTCAAAACGGCGCATCTGCTCCTGGGTGTCTTTGTGACTTAGTATATTCAAACTACCCTCCCAGGCAATCTTGCCGTCAATAATGGCAATCTTCTGGTGCATACCTTTTCTCTGGATCACCTTAGACCCGAGGTTTTCAAATTGATTGATAACCTGTTCTGCATGTTCCGAAAGGCTGCCACTTTGTTGGGAAGGAGGCCGGGTATAAATACGAACCACAACATCCTTTCCAAGCAATACCCTAAAAAAATCCACTAATTTTCCGGCTCTATTTAATGAAACAAAAGGACTCATTATAATCAGGCTCTCTTTTGTTGAACGCAATTACTCAATGTCCCGTGCGATTTGCAGCCACAATTCGCCACCAGGGCATAATATATCTCTCTGACGGTAAATTATGGAACGAGACGTAGCCTGACAACTTTTTAGGGCACGGGGGCCCCGCGTACCTGGTTCACTGAAAGTTTACCTCCCGTTCTTTCTAAATGCTAAATGCTCTTTCATAGTGTGGTTCTCTTCTGTAATCATAGTGATAAAGATGCACTTCCGGCCACATATTTCGATTGATAGCCCGCCCCAGTTCAACCGCTAACCCTGCAGGTCCGGCGTAGAAAATGTGAATTTCTTTATACCGCTTCTTCTGGTGGAGGCGCTCAACTTCATTTTTAAAGCAGTTTTTTACCATATCTACGTGTTCTTTGTAAAGCACCCTATCTATGGCGGGGTCTTGTATGGTTATTTCAATAAAATCATTGTCATTTATTAAAACCACAGCTTTAATGTCTTCGTGGTGAATGATACTGGAAATCCCCACGGATATTACTAAAATACTTGATTCATTTAAATTTACTTGACATTTTAATCCCAAATCCTTAATATCCATAGTTCCCTGTGCATTAAGAACCCAATTCTTCCCTTGACGGTCATACTGAAAGATCTGTATTGGTATCGTATCAGTAATAAGATTCCCTAAATGGACGAGTAAAGGTATTTGGGAAAGGGGAAAGATATTAAAAAGTACTCCCTCATAGGCATAGAGTAATTCCATGGCTTGCTTATAGGTTGCAATATTTTTTTCCTTTGCCTCATTCCAATCAATTCGAGGTTCACTATCAAGATCTTCTTGGAAAGAGGCTAACCCCAGCACTTTCAAATTTAATTTATCAGCTAAAGAAACAATGTCTGTTTTCGGTCCTTTGGTTTTATGAAGAATAGCAATAGAAGTCTGAACCTTTCTTAATCTCCTCAAAACCCAATCTTCATGCTTTCTTTTCATTTTGTAAAGAACATCCGCCGTGTATTTTTCGGGATGGTCATCTATCAACTGGTGATGATTTTTACAGAGTAAAATAAGGTTTTCGGCACTATCAATTTCATTTTCATTTATGCCGTGTTTTCCCCGATCCTTTCCACGTGGTCCGGTGGGACTGTGCGAAATGATATGTGCCTTGTCAGCAATATTAATGGCTTTTCCCGCATCTTCAAAAACCAGCCACTGATCACAGCCCTTAAACGCACAGATGCCGCCCGACGATACCCAAAGCATATGTTCAACTGCTTTAGGCAAGTCTTTTCTTGGTTTTGACATTATTGTCCGTCCTCCTCAAATTTCTGTAGCGAGCAGTTTAATTTCCAGGCTTTCCCTTAAACCTTCCCATGCTTTTAATTGTTTTGTTCCTAAAATGATAAAAAACAAAGATTCACTATCAAAAACGGCCTGCCGTAGTATTCTTTTCCAATTGCAAATATCTTTAGGAGAAGGTTCGGGCAAAGATTCTGGATGAGTATGCCATTCGCCCAAATAATTACATGTACCGTTACTTTCTTTCCAGTACCTTACAATCTCTGAATGATGGCTATGCTTGTCTCTGATAAAGCAATGCCGTGAACGCCTGTCTTTTTTATGAGGAATAATCACATTGTCGATAACAATGTCGTCGCTGTCAAGGATGAAACGCCCCAACAAAACCCCGCCTGCTTCGGTTGCATCCGGCGAAAGCTGAATAAATTTGGACATGGTTAGTAAGGCCATCTTGTTAATCTTAATTCGTCCTGTATCAATACGCCGGAAGACATACTTATTATGATATTTGATTATAATTCTCTCCCACATCCACAAATTTTGCAGCACTGTAATTTGTATTCATACCGTGACTCAAACAATTGTTCTAAAGATAATTTTGCGTATCTCGAAGACAACTTATAATTCTGCTCCAGGAAAAGGCGATCGTCACCCTTCCATGACAGTACCGGATTATCCGGTTCATACCCAAGCAATACATTAATTCCTAACCTTGTTGCAAGAACGGCTGTCTGAATTGAGTCCATCGAGCCGTATGGGGTAAACACATTACTACAACCTGAAACGGTTTTCCCGAAAAATTGATTGGGAGCAGCGAACGAAGCATTATTATATAGTGGATTATCGGGATCGCGGTGATATAGGCATTCAAGACAACCGCTCCGACCGTTATTCTTAGTTACTAAGGCGTGGCCTCCAATGCCAAGCGGTTCGTTCCATGCAAAGATAGCAGGAGGACAATTGTTCTGTTCGTGGAAGTACCTGTTGAGGAATAATTCAACAGGTGTATTACCGAGCGCCACAATAATAAGATCAAATGCACAAGGGTCAAGTATTTTGTCTTTTATAAAATCTTGAACAGCCCCTTCAAATGTCTTCACAGTTATATAGGGATATTTTGCTTCGATTTCCTCCCTCAACCCTTCGACCTTTGAATGTGCTTCGTATGTCTTTACGCCATCAACTTCAATTAATTTACAAAGACGGTCAGCGCCAAGGAGTTGCCGGTGAATGTTCTCTGGATTTAAGTTGTCACTATCAACGAGCGTCAGGTTGGCAACGCCAGCTCTTGCCAATTCAAAGGCTATATGCCCTCCAACTGAACCACATCCAATCAACAGAACCCTTTTATCATCTGCTAACGATAGTAGAGCTCCTGCCCGTGGGAGAATATAATCCATGTCGTACCTCCTGATCAAGTGTGGCGTCATTTGAAATGTAGAGCCGACTTGGTATAATGGATGCGGAAAAACCGTGACTTTGCTTTTTGCCCCGTTTTGAGAGGCAAATTTTGAAAACTTTACGCCCGCCAGGGCATATTTTCCTTTAGATATAGGCATCGACAGAAAAACAAATTCCAATCCGTTCTTCTTGATTTTTTTCTTTTTCAGGAGATTTTTGAGCATGCTACCATTAGAGCCCGAAATGTTTTTAAAAACAAGTTGCCGCATATCTTTTGCACTCCAAAAATTATCGGGGGAAGGTGGCCGGATAGGTGCCCTTAAAGGAATATAAATTCCCCATTTTAATATCTTCACGTCAACTTCTTTTCCAAAGAAACGCTTAACCCCCTGCGCGATATCGTCAAGCGTATCGCCAAGAACTATGCTCCTCCACTCTTCTGAAAATGCCACCACAATCTCTTTT
Organism: Candidatus Atribacter hydrocarboniphilus; assembly: GCA_003542295.1. Taxonomy (GTDB): domain Bacteria; phylum Atribacterota; class Atribacteria; order Atribacterales; family Atribacteraceae; genus Atribacter; species Atribacter hydrocarboniphilus. Next base: position 2,137 of record DPKX01000073.1, on the reverse strand, counting down.
AAAAAAGGTGTGATTTTTACAAAGGAAATCCATTCTTCGCCATTTTTGAGCTCAGCCCAGTAACTCTCGAACTCCTCGTAAAAATCATTTTTATTGTCACCTTTTTTACCCCTGGTCAAATTGATGATAACTCTTTTTAAACATTCGTCGATAATTCCGGTGGGGTTATCCATGTCGAGAACAAGCCCTTCGTCTTGAACATAGCATACACACCCGTTACTCTGCTGTACATGAGGGATAAACCCCAGTACATAAGGTTGTTTAAGGAAAAATCGGGGTTTACTCAAGGGAAAGTCCTTATTGAGGATTATTTGTAAGGTAACCTTACATCCGTCGATTTCGACATTGCCTTCGTATGCTTCGCGGATATTGTCCTTAACGACAGTATCGTCTGGCAATACGGACTTAACATCTGTTAAAGGTAAATCCTCACGCAAGAACTGCAAGATTTTCTCTTCCATAAATACCCCCCGGGTCGTTAAGCTGAAGAACTGCCAGTAGTAACTGCCACAGACTTTTGCTTGGCTGTTTCATCTTTCGGCGGCACGCGAAAATCGTTACCAAACTGTTTCTGCAAAATCTCGCAGGCTTCAACGGGATCAACCTCAGCCTCCGCTTCTTCCAGGGCATCAAGAAGGTTTTCAAGTTTATTTTTAAAGGTAGTTATCTGGTTGTCCGTCATTTTTGCAAATAAATCATCATAGTTTGGAGTCGGTACCCTGACTTCCAGTCTTTCAACCTGGCTGCCGTCGATTCGAATAATCAGCTTGAAGGCGTTCAGAAGGTTTTTGATGAAAGTTTTTAAGGCGGAAAGATCGTCATATTTTCGTTTGTTAGTGAAGCTGTCAACTAAATAGATCGGGCGCATATAACTCATGGCTGAAACGGTCAAAGCTATACCAGTTGGGGCGCTATGCCCACCACTTTGGAATTTCTCGTCCTTCCAGCGTTTTAAATAGCGTATTACCCGCCTGAACTGTGCTCTGTCATCAGCTTCGTCAAAATGAGTATTAACGAGCCGAATAAGTTCTTTCGGATCGCTGGGTTCCCAAAACTTATTTTCGAGGGCGCTGTTGGGCCTTCCTTTGGCAAGGTATATTTTTCCGTCGGCGTTTTTTGCCGCGTAGACCGTTAAATCTACGTGAAAAGATGGTTGACCATTTTCCTTGTAAGTTACAGTAACACACGGGGTCTTGATAATAACACTTTCCGTATGCCCGTTTAGAGCATCGAAAACCCATTGCTTGGCAGAAACAGGTTCTGTATTTTCTTTGGGCATGTCAAAAAATAATCCTACATCGATGTCATACTCACCTGTAAGGGGCTTTATGCCTGTAGACATGGAATAGCTTCCCTGTCCAAACCATTCGTAAGGCGGGGCGTCAGGGCTAATCTTTTTCTTTAGCTTATTTAAAACGATCTCTCTTTTTTCCCGTAATGTTTCGTTTTCATTATCCAATTTTATAGTTTCATGAAAATCAATGAACTGTTTCTGAACATTAGCCATTACATAATCCTCCTATATTGCTTTTATGCATTTCGCCTGATTGTTGGTTTTTTCTTTATGGTAAGATGATCATTTAATTTATGAAGTAACTGCTGGGACCTGGTTATTTCCTCTTGCCTTAAATAAACTTCTCTCTGCCACGATTCGGAAATTACTCTGTCTCTGATTCCAGCTCTGTCTCTGATTCAATACATTCTTTTAAGCTAACTAACAGAGCTTCGGTTTTTTCATCGTACCAAGCAAAACACCTTATTGATTTTTCCAGTTTTAATTCTGCATAGTTTCGTTGCACAAACCTTGCAAATTCTTTAGAGCTTATTCTGACATATCCACTCCTTTCTTTGCTTGCAAACGGAAGCGCCAGACTGTCGTTGGCATCCGATGCCTTCACGGCTATTATTTTATTTTTTTTATCAAACCCAAGCCTCACTTTTTCCGGACTTCCAAGCGCTTCTATTGCAGCTTTATTGAAACCTAAACCATACTCAGCTATTGTAACAACTGGATTTCCCAAGATCGGGTTAAACCATTCGAAAGCAAAATCCATCGTACCTATCACCTCATTCTTAATCTTACACTATTTATTTTTTTCTGTCAACAAGTTCGTTGTAGATTTGTAGTTAAAATATC
>DPKX01000237.1 GCA_003542295.1 Candidatus Atribacter hydrocarboniphilus | reverse complement strand
GTTCTAAGTCGGAAATTTATGAAATAATCCATGAATTAGCCCGAAATCGAATGGCGATTATTATGATTTCTGATGAAATTCCCGAAATATACCATAACTGTAATCGTGTAATTGTCATGAGGGATGGGAAAATAACTGCAACTGTTAATACCAGTGATACCACCGAGGATGAACTTCGTAGCATGGTGGAAGGAAGGTCTTAGGATGAATGGAAGAAGGTATCCAATCAGAGACTTAATGAAACGACAAGAATCGGTATTGTTTCTTATTCTGTTTGCATATTGTGCATTTGTTAGTATAGTGAATCCGGCATTCTTAGCGCTGGATAATATTTTTGATATTATAAAAAGTAGTGCCGGAATGATGGTATTAGCTATGGGAATATTGGTGGTATTAGTTTCTGGTGGAATTGATGTATCCTTCACGGCTATGGCCATCTTTAGTGGATACATTACTATACGAATTATGATAGCGTTCGGTATCGATAGTTTGCTTTTAGCTTATTTAGCTTCGGCTTTTATTGGTTTAATACTAGGTTTTTTGAACGGTATCATCATACATAAATTTAGATTAAAGCCCCTTATCGTTACTTTAGGAACACAAAATATTTTCATCGGGGCTTTATCGGTATTCTTTGGAACCAAATTCATTCCAGTTGGGCAGATGCCGAAATCTATCGTTCGATTCGGTACCAATTCCCTCTTATCCATTCCTCTATCGACTGGAGGAACGGCGAATCTCACCTTATTCCTCATTCCAGTTGCCCTGGTGGTATTTGTAACCTGGTTTATTTTAAATCGGACCATGTTAGGAAGAAGCGTATATGCTTTGGGGAGTAGCCCGGTTGCTGCACAAAGAGCTGGGTTGAATATCGCATCAATTCGTTATTTTGTTTATTCTTATATGGGTGTTTTGGCAGGAATTATGGGGATTATATACGCAGCTGAAGTTCGTTCGCTAAACCCAATTTCTTTAGTAGGTGAAGAACTCACCATTATTGCTGCAACAGTCCTTGGTGGGGCTAAATTGACTGGTGGGAGAGGAACGGTTTTAGGAGTATTTTTTGGAGTGCTCATTATTTCTGTTTTAAATACAACCTTAATTCTTATCGGTCTTTCTTCTTCTTGGAACAATTTCTTTATTGGAATCATCATTCTCCTCAGTGTTGGAATAACCGCTTATCGAAATAAAAAAGAGAGCGAAAAGAACCTGATCTTTCTGTGAGGAAAACACAAATGGTAAAAATATCCAAAGAAATGATCATCCTTTTTGTGATATTTGGGATTGTATTGGTTGGAATTGCATTTCTATTGGGAGGAAGTTTCTATAACAGTCGTAACTTTGTCTCGATGGGTTTTCAAATTCCTGAGTTTGGTTTTTTAGCCTTAGCCATGTCCTTGGCATTGCTAACTGGTGGGATTGACTTATCCATTATTGGGAATATGAACCTATCCGGAATTTTAGCTGCTTTAATCCTTACCAACCAAACCTTGCTTACCACAGCTGGAACGGCAGTAACAGTTGCTTTAGCTATATTAGTGGCACTCTTATTTGGTTTAATTTGTGGTGCGTTAAATGGGATACTTATTGGCTTTATAAGAATACCTGCAATGTTGGCAACCATAGGTACTATGTTGTTTTATACCGGTATTGGTATGGCAATTACCGGAGGACGAGGAGTGGTAGGCTTTCCAGAGGTTTTCATGTTGTTTGGGAATTCTCGATTTCTTGGATTACCAATTCCTTTACTCATCATGTTTATTGTTTTTGCCCTGGTTGCCTTAGCTCTGGAACTCACCGTATGGGGACGAAGTGTTTATTTGACGGGAAATAACTATTTAGCAGCTCTTTTTTCCGGTGTACGAACCAAGAAAACTGTTATTTTAACCTACATGATAGGTGGATTAATGTGCGGTTTCAGTGCCCTGATCCTTATATCGAGAGTGAATTCTGCACGGATTGGTTACGGTGATACCTATCTTCTTCAAGCAATTCTAGTTTCAGTGATGGGAGGAATCAATCCTGAGGGTGGTTCGGGGAAGGTATTAGGAGTATTAGTAAGTATTTTAATACTTCAATCACTTTCCAGCTCTTTTACCTTGTTTGCGATAACTCCCTATGCAAGAGGATTAATCTATGGTTTGATGCTTTTGATCATCATGATTGTCAATTATGTGTATGGAGAAGGATCTAAAAGATCGTTGCGAAAAGCAAAAACAGAACAATAACAATGAAATACCGAGAAAAATTTCTGGTTAAGAGAGCATTGGAATATTCGAGGTGTAATAAGGAGGAATCATTGTGCAAGATGGAGAATTAATTCAGATTGGGTATTTGGTAAAGGATTTAGAGGGCGCCGTAAAGTTTTACATGGAAACCTTGGATGTTGGTCCCTGGGAAATATATACTTTTGCTCCTCCAGTGCTTCGCGAATCAATGGTGCGAGGAAAGCCCTCAAACCATGATTTTCGCATTGCTATAGCTTCACCAGGTCAGATTCAGGTTGAACTCATTCAACCATTGACTGGTCGGAGCATTTATGATGAATACCTGGAACAAAAGGGAGAGGGATTGCATCACGTCAAGTATTATTATAAGGATTGTCAAAAAGCAATTCAGGAATTTGAGAAAAAAGGAGTAACTGTTATTCAAAGCGGAAAGTTTGATGAAGACGAATATTATTACCTGGATACTTTAAAGTATTATGGAATGGTTATAGAAATCGGGAATGGGGGAAAGATCAGACCTCCTGAAAGAGTTATTTCGAAATAAATAATTTTTTATATTTTTTTTGTGTAAAAACCCAAGTTATTGGGTTCTGATATTGGATAAATGTCGCTAAATTGGACGCAATGAATTGCGCCACTAAATTATTAAGCTTATTATTGGGATTTTATTTATATATAGCTCGAAGGTTAATCTTATAAAAAAAGAAAAAAGATAAAGCCTTTACACCTTCCAATAAAGAAAGTTTATGATAATATTTTACTCATCACTGCCTTCTCGCCATCGATCACTATCTTCACATAGTAGACTATCATACCCTATAACAGTACCTGATGAGGGAGATTCATATTAAATTTTGTCATTATAAATTGTCCAACTGTCTTTTGGTTTGACGACGTGGCAATTTCTCCAATCTTCTCTGTCATTCTGAGGAGCTATTGTGCGACGTGAGAATCTCATCCTTTAA
>DPKX01000095.1 GCA_003542295.1 Candidatus Atribacter hydrocarboniphilus | reverse complement strand
CTCATAATGTTAGCCCTGGTTATTGAAAGAACTAAAAATGGATTTTTTAATATTATTCAGTAGTTGCTTCGTTAAAATAACGATTTTTATTTGAATTCGGAGAGCTTTATTGGTCTTCCTTCACTGGTGGATAGGTCAGCAGCAAATACAACTTTATGTGTGTAAAAAGCACTTTCTAAGTTATTGTGAGGATCAATTCCCTTATCCAGGCATTGGGCAAAATCATCAAACTGCTCCTTGTAAGGGTGATGTAAAACATCACCAGAATCGATCAGCTGAACGTTGAGTTTGCTCCATCCTTTCATCCCATCAATCTTTTTGCTGTAAAATTGATCATTCTTGATACTTCCTTCACTCCCTAAAATGTTGATATTAAAAACATAGGGTTGAACGCAATCGGTACAAGATGTAATTTTTGCTAATTTACCGGTTTTGAATTTTAAAAGCACGATGGTATTCAGGTCATAATCATAAGGTTGATAAACAGTATTGGGGTTTTTATTCCCATAAGCAAATACTTCTTCTACTTCATCCCCAAGCAAAAAGAGTACAATATCTAAGGCATGGCAACCAGCTCTTAAGAGCGAGCTTCCACCAAATTCTTTTTTTACTTCCCAACGTTGGTTTTTATACCAAGGGCCAATACCATGGTAATAATCGGCTTCAGCATAATAAATGTCACCTATTAAACCCTTTGCGATAATGGATTGTGTGGCTAACACCGATGAAATATACCTCACTTCAAAACAAACCGAGGTTCGGGTTTGGTTTTTCTTTACGGTTTTGAACATCCGCTTCGAATCTTCATAATTTAAAGCAATGGGTTTTTCTATGATGACGGCTTTGCCGGCTTCACTGGCTTGAATGGTTTGTTCAGGGTGCAAAAAGTGAGGTGTACAAATATCAACGACATCAATTTCAGGGTCCTTTAAAAACTTCTCATAATCGTTATAAATTTTTAGGTCAATACTCCATTGTTTTTTAAATTCCACCGGATCTAATTGCCGGGACGACATTAAGGCAACGGGTTGATAACGGTCACTCTTTAAAAACGATAGCAGATGGCCTTCAGCTACCCATCCAAAACCGACAATACCGACGCCGTATTTCTTCATTGCTCTATCCTTTCATAAAATCAGTGGATTTTATAAACCAATTTTCCTTTTAAAAAAGTCATTTTCACATCGAATTCCTCATCAATTATAACCAGGTCAGCATATTTTCCTATTGAGATACTGCCGGTTTCATTATCGATTCCTAAAGTAGTTGCCGGATTAATACTCCCCCACCGTATAGCTTCTGAAAAAGAAAGGTTGGTATATTCTTTTAACCTTCGAAGGGCAACATTCATGGTTACAGCGCTTCCGGTTAGGTTCCCATGGATATTTGGATCATCGTCAATCATCCTCAAGACACCTTCTGAAACATAGACCTTCCTTCCATCCCGATAAGTTAAAGTGGTTCCATCAGGCATTCCAGTACCAACTAAAGAATCGGTAACAATAACTTTTTTATTGCGTGGTTTCACCTTATCGATATACCGGAAAAATGGTTTGGGTACATGCACTGGACAACCAATCAGTTCAATACTCACATCATCATACATAACGACTGCAGTCTCCAATCCAGGCATCATTACCAAGGCTTCATTCGGACTTTCTTTAAAACCATGAGAGCCATCGTATAAATGGGTGACATGCCTCACCCCAGCAAGAATAATTTTTTCAGTTTCTTCAAAACTAGCTTCGGTATGTCCTATAGTACCAACAATCCCACGATAAGAGAGTTGCTCGGCAAGCCAAACTGCGTTGGGAAGTTCAGGAGCGAAGGTGACAGTGCGGATAACATCTCCAACTTCGTTTAAAAGTCGGTTGACATCATCTTTTTCCGGGACTCGGAGATATGGTAAGGCATGACCACCTCGTTGAGAAGGAATCAACCAAGGTCCTTCAATGTGAACACCAAGTAAAATATCACCATAATCTCGGTTTTCTCTCGCTGCTCGAATTCTTTTTGCTTGACTTATGATTTGTTCGAAAGGATTAGAAAGAGTTGACCCGACGACGCGAGTAACCCCAAAATGTGCATATTCAAATAAACCTCTGACAATATTCTCAGGGTCACTTTCCATAAAATCAACATCTTTAATTCCGTGAGTATGCATATCAATAAAACCAGGAGAAATTATCAATCCCTGGACATCAATAACTTCTTCAGCAAAAATTTCCGACCAATCCTCACCTATTGAAGCTATCTTCCCATTTTTGATGAGCACATAACCCTTGGGAAGATAGTGGGTTTCTGCAATAACTCTCCCGTTACAAATCAATATCTCCTCAGTCATTAGCGGTATTCCTCCCGTTAATTGACATCAGGTTCAAGGGGTCCGGCAAGGTGTTTAATGTAAAATAACTTTCCAGGTAGTTGGGGCATCACCGAAGATGGAATCCACATATCCGGACCGTACTTTAAGGTGACCCAAAAGGTCATCCCTTGATAGATCATATTTCGTACTGGAAGGAATCCATCCACTCCACCAATGGTATAATCGGCTTTCATAAATATTCCTGGACCAATCGTATTGGCGCGCGCTGGAACCAAGGTTATTCTACTTTTAAAGCTGGTAATGGAATTTTGAATTATGGTTAAGGGATGAAGCTTTGCAGCAATGCGATGGGTTGGTTGAAGCCATTCATCCATGTTTTTATAATCAGCCGCGAAATGGGGTTCCCAAAATGCGATATGGAACACCCATCCAATCCCATAGATAACTACAAATTTCGCTCCCTTGGCGCGAAGGTCCATTATTTGAGAGCCATAATTAGGAAGCTCGTCGCGGGTGGCAAAATGACGTTGATTTTTCGGTACAGTCAGGTTACCTAACGGTCCATAAAAGGCATGTTCCATGGCATTCCGGAAGGCTCCGGGGTTGGTGGAGGGCAGAGTATTTCCCTCTTCGTCGCACCATTCATCCATGTTGAATCCATGGACATGCTTACAATCAACGTTCCAGCGCTTCAAAAATTCGACTGCCCATCGATACATCCCCATTGGACCAACTGAAAAAATTAAAATAAGGTCTCGACCTTCGTCTTTCGCTAACTTGATCTGGTAAGCAATTTCATGACCCATAAGGGTATTAAAATCTTCTAAGCTCTCTCCAGCCACCGGTTGAAAATCCTTATGCCACCAGCTTTCTCTCTTATTAACATCCTCTGGTGTGTTGCTACAACATTGGTCAATCTTCTTGAGGTCCCATGCAGACGGGAAGAAATTCTCAAACAACGATCCCTGAATGGTATTGAGTAAATTGATTTGTTTCATATTCTTACCTCCAAGTTTGCTTACAGGTAGTTATATTTATCTCCTTCGGCTTGTCATGCGACTCATGGTTACAGCAGCAATAATAATAAGACCGATAACAACATCACGTAAATAAGGGTTTACATTCATTATTACCAAGGCGTTTCCAATTAACCCAATCAGGACAACTCCCAGAAAGATACTCAAAGCGCTTCCTTCTCCTCCGGTGATCGCTACACCACCAACAACAACTGCTGCTAAAGCATCAAGGGTATAGGCATCCCCGGTTGTCGCTAAAGCCGATCCAACTCGTGAGATCAATATCAAGGCTGCTACTGCATTCAAGAGACCAACCATAATGTAAGCAGTTAAAGTCATCCGGTCGGTATTGATACCTGATACATAAGCCGCTTTTTTATTTCCTCCAATGGCATAAAGATATCTTCCATATTTCGAATAACTCAATATGACATGGCTGATAAGAACTACACCGATAAAGAATAAAATTGCAATCGGAATGTAATTCATTATCCGACCCCGACCGACAGTTTCAAATTTTCAGAATAACATAAATGAAGCTCCACCACTTAGCAATAAGGCTAAACCTTTGTAAACTGAGCTAAATCCAAGCGTAATGATAAAAGAAGCAGCTCTCGATTTGATAACGGTCATCCCATTAACAAATCCCAATGCAATACCCACTAAACAAGAAACAATAATCGCCAACGGAATTGATGAGGGATTAAATCCATTCGGATTGCTTCCTTCCGGTAACCCTCCGACTTTTTGAATTATCATTGCTAAAATCATTCCAATGAGTGAAACCTGGGAACCTACCGATATATCGAATTCTCCTGATATCAGCAACATTCCAATGCCGCTGGCAATAATACCTAATACTGATATTTGCTGGAATATATTAATAAGATTGGTAACTCTAATAAATCTTGGATTAACAAGAGTGGCGAACATTGAAATAACAATAATCAATAAAACAAGAATAATTGATTGATTAAGGCTTCTACCAATAATTTTTCTTGAATTTAAATTGGTTTTTATCATTGTCGTTAATCCTCTTCGTTAACGCCCATAGAATAGCGAAGAATATTTTCTTCAGTAATATCATTTCCTTCAAGCACTCTTATAAGCTTGCCATTTCTCATAATTCCAATCCGGTCACAAACTGCTATCAATTCAGGATTGTCGGAAGAAATTAATAAAATTATTTTCCCTTGTTTTGCTAAATTATCAATTAATTTATATATTTCGCTCTTGGCTCCAACATCTATTCCAACCGTAGGTTCGTCAAATAATAATATTTCAGCTCCAGCAAACAACCATTTTGCCAAAACCACCTTTTGTTGGTTACCACCGCTAAGATTGAGTACAAGCTGAGTTATGCTCGGGGTTTTTATGTTGAGTTTCTCGGATAATTGTTGGGTTTCATTTCTTTCATTAGCAAGATTAAGCATCCGATTAGCTTCTTTAGCTAATTTTACTAAGCTGATATTTTCAAATATCGGTCTCATCATAACTAAACCAGTATCTTTACGGTCTTCGGTCAGATATCCTATTCCCTTTTTTATAGCATCATTCGGGCTGGTTGGGGTAATTTTCTGTCCCCGAAAAATAAGTTTTCCTGAATCTTTTTTGTCTAAACCAAAGATCATGCGAATCAGTTCGGTTCTTCCGGCACCAACCAAACCACCGATACCAAAGATTTCTCCGGCTTTGACTTGAAAAGAAACATGTTCTATGACTCCTTCACGATGATAGTCAATAACTTCAAGACCTTCGTTTTTAACGCCTTGAGATGATTCCCTTTCCCGGCAGTAAATATTGGTTGTTGATCGGCCAATCATTTGACGAACGATATCGTTTAAGCTGATTTCTTTTACTGGTTGGGTGCTGATCTTTTTGCCATCTTTAAAAACGGTAACCCGATCGCATATCTCAAATACTTCATGAATATTATGAGATATATAAATGACACTTAAGCCTTTCTTGGTATGTTTACGAATAATTTCAAACAGTATCTTTTTCCCTTTTTCATCAAGAGAAGCAGTCGGTTCATCAAGGATAAGTATTCTTGCTTTTCGGGAAAATGCTTTTGCTATGCTGATTAATTTTTTTTCCGCAAAAGTGAGTTGTTTTATTTTTTTCCCGGCTGGAATATCTATTCCCAACTCTTGGAGCAATTCATTGGCAGCTTGAGTACAATCGGATTCTTTAACCAAACCAATTTTGTTTGCTGGAAGATTGAATAAATAAATGTTATCAGCTATTGATAGCTCGTCTACTAATTGGTTTTCCTGATGAACGGTCTGAATTCCTAACTCAATAGATTTTGAGGGTTCCAAGTAAGGATAAACGATATTATCAATTTTTATCTGCCCCGAATCTGGTCGAATCGATCCAGCAATAATCTCAACAAAAGTTGATTTCCCTGCTCCATTTTGCCCAACTAAAGCTTGGACTTCACCATATTCCAGATCGAAATCAACAGCATCCAGAGCTTTTACACCCGGGTAGGTTTTATTGAATCCTATAGCTTGAAGTAATGTCCCAGATTCCATGCACTACCCCCCATTAAAACTCATTCACAAAAAATAATCAGAGGACTTTTGAAAATAATCCTCAAAAGTCCCCTTTCACTTAGATTTTATTTTTCAAAGATTGAAACAACATTTAAAAGACCAGCATAATAAAACTTAAAATCGAGAACGTAGGGGTCCAAAAAACCATCCCTTTAAACTTACCTTACCTAACCCTACCTCAGTTCTGGTTTATACTGACCGGTTTTAATAAATTCACTCACAACCGGCAACCAACTCTCGTCCACATCCCAAGGAATGAGATCGGCTTCCCAGGTTTTGAGATTGACCCAAATAACTGGGGAATAAGCCTTTTCCTGGTAGGTCTGTCCTTTCAGTTTGGCAATCAAATTGGCAGCGCAAATCATACCATGCAACCCTGGGGATTGGCTGAGACAATAATCCATATTTCCCTTCTTAAGGTTTTCAACATCCATCGGACCACCATTCACTGACGCAACAATAACCTGGTCTCGTGGTACATTTTCTTCTCTTAATGCTTGAATGATACCCTCAGTAATTTCTTGACAGGAACCTACCGCAACATTGAACTCCAGGCCTGATTGTATGAGAGTTTTCATAACCGCTAGAGATTTATCAGTCGCATAATCACCAAACTGGACATTAGTTGCGAGTTTCATATCATCCAATTTGGATATTTCATCTTCAAAACCAGCAATTCCTTGCATAACTGGAGGACTACCA
>DPKX01000008.1 GCA_003542295.1 Candidatus Atribacter hydrocarboniphilus | reverse complement strand
GTTTTTTCATACTTTTAACACTCTCCATGATGCTTTAAAGCAAATTGTTCTTACCAGCGATCGTCCACCAAAGGAAATACCCACTCTCGAAGATCGCTTGCGTTCTCGTTTTGAATGGGGATTGTTGGCTGACATTCAGCCCCCAGATTTAGAGACGCGTATTGCTATACTCAGGAAAAAGGCGGAAACTGAACATATTGATATCCCTGATGAAGTTATTCTTTTTATCGCTGATCGCATTCCCTCAAACATTAGAGAGTTAGAAGGTGCTCTGATTCGTATTAAGGCTTATTGCACTTTGAATCAAATCAGTCCTAATCCTGAAATAGCCGAGGAAATATTAAAAGATATCCTCCCAAAAACTGTCGCTAAGAAAATCAGTGTGAGCACTATCCAGAGGGTCGTATCAGAACATTACTCAATAAAACCAGGACTAATGCGAGCTAAGAAGAGAACCAGGGAAGTAGCCTTTCCGAGGCAGATAGCCATGTACATCACCCGATCTCTGACCAGTTATTCCCTCCCGGCTATTGGAGAAGAGTTTGGTGGGAGAGATCATACAACTGTTCTTCACGCTTATGAAAAAATTAAAACTGACATGGAAAATAATCCACAGCTTTCACAAGAAATCAGTGAAATAATAGAAAAAATACAGCGAGAAGGAAGTTAATCACATTCCTTCCACAATTACTTCACAAAATAAAACCAAATCTTTTATCATTATTTTAATTACAGTTATAAGAAAAAGGGAGATATCCACAGTTTTTTTCTCTACTACTACTTCTTCTATTTTTTATAAATAAATTAAAAGAGTAGTAATAGTAATAAGATTATTGTGGACAACTATCAAACAGGGGGATAAATCCATGAAAGCTACAGTTAATTTAAAAGACTTAAAAAAGGCGATTGATCATGTTTCGGTTTGTGTTCCCTCTCGTAGTTCTATTCCTGTTTTAACTGGGTTGTTAATTGAGGCTGAAAATAAAGAAACGATTAAGGTATTATCAAATGACATGGAAATGGGTATTATTGCAAAGTGTCAGGCTCAGGTGGAAGAAAGTACCAGTGTTGTACTCCCTGGTAAATTGTTGATTGGAATAACGAGAGGAATGGTAGGAGAAACGGTAACAATTAATTCACTGTCAGATAGTATGGTCACTGAGTTAAGATGTGGAAAGAGCATTTTTAAGTTAACCGGTTACCCTCCAGAGAATTTTCCAGTATTTCCTCCTTTTCAAAAAGATAAATATTTTACGGTTAAGAGTGAGCAGCTTCGAATTGGTTATAACAAAACGGCATTTGCTACTTCTAATGATGAAACCCGTGGTCCACTTACCGGTGTTCTTATAGAAGGAAAGGAATCGTTTTTGTATCTTGCAGCAACCGATGGTCATAGGTTAAGTTTACACAAAATAGAAAAGGTAAACGATCAAGTGGGAGAAAAAATACGATTTATTGTTCCTTCGAAAGTAGCAGCGGCAATTATAAGAGTAATGGTAGGAGAAAGAGTAAATGTTATTCCTGGTCAAGGGGAAATTATGTTCGATATGGATTCGGTGATAATATACAGCCGACTTATAGAAGGAGAATTTCCCGAGTATGAATCAGTATTGCCAACCGATTTTACAACAACCATAACAGTGAATCGTAAAGAGTTCCTTGAGGGTATTGAGAGAGTAGCACTAGTTACAACACCCGAAGAGGAAACTATCTACTTGCAATTTAATGATGGGAAATTGATCATGACCTGTGAGAGTCAGGGGATGGGGACAGCAAAAGAAGAAATGGAAGTTACCATAGAAGGACAAGCTGTTAACATAGCATTTAATTCACGGTTTTTGACTGAATGTATTCGGGTAGCGCCATGGGAAGATGTTTCCATTGGTATTAATGGAGAAGTAGCGCCGGTTTTAATATTTGGTGATAACGATGAATTTCAACATTTAATCATGCCTCTGAAGGTTCGAGAAGAAGAATAAGGCATGTTGATTCAAGAATTAAAATGTATTAATTGGAGAAATCTAGAAAAATTAAACCTGAGTTTCTCCAACCATTTAGTCATTTTACAGGGAAAAAATGCCCAAGGAAAAACCAACCTCCTGGAAGCTATATATTTTTTATCAAGAGGGCGTTCGTTTAGAAGAGCCAAAGACCAAGAAATGATCACCTGGGGAGAAAGTTATAGTTACCTAGGAGTAAAGGTTGATGAGAACGGAAATTACTTCTGGAAGGAAGTATCAATTCAGCCAGGTCAAAAAAAAGAGTGGAAATTAAATGGTCATCCTGGATCAGGGAAAAAAGGGATTTGGTTAGTTGGATATTTCCCTAACGATCATGAAATAGTAGCAGGACCACCACAAAGTAGGAGAGAATATATAGATGAAGCGATAGGTTTTATATATTCCGCTCATGCTGCTTTAGTAAGCCAGTATGAAGGATTGCTATCGCGTAGAAATTATTTACTTCGAGAACATGCAAATGAGGACCTTGTAGAAACCTATACCGAAAAACTCATTCATGTTGGAAAAAAGATTATTCAGGGGAGGCTCGAATACTTAAGGCTCTATACCCCTTTAGTAAAAGAGTTTTATGCTCGGCTGGGTATAAATAATCAAATGCTTTCACTAAGGTATCAACCGTTTGGTTATCATTTGAATAATGAGGGTATCATTCATTTAGAAAAAGGCTTCGAAAAGGTTAAGGAAGAAGAAAGAGAAAGAGAGATTACCATAATTGGACCACACCGCGATGAAATTGTTTTTGAGAAGAATGGGAAGGAGTTTCGAACCTTTGGATCCCAAGGAGAGAAAAAATTGCTCACTTTATCAATTAAATTAGCAGAGATGACTGTGATACAATTGATCAAGAAAAGTAAAGTAATAATGGTTTTTGATGATGTTTTTTCCGAGCTTGATCAGCATCATCAAGACTTGTTGTTAGAAGAAATTTTGAACCAGGGGCAAGTATTTATATCCACGACTCGCGAAAACGATGAATGGGCGAGAAAGCGAAAAAACCGAGTGACGGTTTTAAGTGTTGAAAAAGGAAAAATCATTAATGGGGAAGGCAATGAATGACAAGGTGGTTCGCTGTTTTTGGGGAAAACCAACTTTAATTGGTGAGATTCTGGAAGATTATTTAGAGAAAGAAGGCTTAGTTGAGCCAATTAAAAATCAACAGCTTATTGGGTTATTTGGAGAACTCTTTCCCAATTTAAAAGATTTTTGTCAGTGTGAAGGTTATCGTAATAGTGTTTTATTTTTAAGCATAACCGATCCAATATTTAATCATGAAGTGCAAAAATTCATACCAGACATTTGCAGAATATATCAAGAGAAAGGGTTAATGGTAAAGAAAGTAAAAATCCGTGGGATAAGGAAAAAATAGAAAAAAATCAGGCTTTCCTTCCCTTTATTAAGGTAGCAACCAGTTCATAATACCAAAGATTTATGAGGTGAAAGGTTTTGGAAGAACGAAGAAAAAATGATATAAAAAATTACGGAGCAGAGCAGATACAGGTTTTAGAGGGGTTAGAGGCAGTTAGAAAACGCCCATCCATGTATATCGGGAATACATCAATTGAAGGCCTCCATCATCTTGTATTTGAAGTTGTAGATAATAGTGTTGATGAAGCGCTTATGGGATATTGTGATGAAATAAAAGTCACAATTCAAAATGATGGCAGTGTAGTGGTACAAGATAACGGAAGGGGAATTCCAGTTGGTGTTCATCAAAAAGTTGGCCGCTCAGCAGTGGAAGTAGTCCTCACCAAACTCCATGCCGGAGGGAAGTTTGATCGATACTCTTATAAAATATCCGGGGGTCTCCATGGGGTAGGAGTGTCAGTTGTAAATGCATTATCTGAGTGGTTAGAAGTTGAAATCCACCAAAACCAAAAAATTTGGAGACAAAGGTATGAGCGGGGTAAACCGATAAATGATTTGGTAGATGCCGGTTTTACCAACCACACTGGAACAATAATTCGTTTTCTTCCCGATCCAGAAATATTCCCGGATCGTAACTTTCATTTTGATATTTTAGCGCAAAGATTAAAAGAGCTCGCGTTTCTTAATGAAGGTCTAAAAATTTGTTTAAAAGACGAACGCAACGAAAAAGAAAAAGAATATTGTTACCACGGAGGAATAAAATCCCTAGTTAGCTATTTGAACCGAGGTAAAAATGTTGTACACAACGAACCAATTTTTCTTAAGGGGGAAAAGGATGAGGTAAAAGTTGAGGTTGCTTTTCAATATAACGATAGTTACTTAGAAAACCTCATTTCTTTTACCAATAATATCAATACTATTGAGGGTGGTAGTCATGTTAATGGTTTTAAGCTGGCAATAAGCAAATCATTCTCAGAATACATTGAACGCTACCAACTTATAAAAGAAAAAGATGAGATGCCGACCGGAAACGACATTCGAGAGGGGCTATGTGCAGTAATTAGTGTCCTTGTTCCTGAACCACAGTTTGAAGGACAGACTAA
>DPKX01000276.1:3829-5384 GCA_003542295.1 Candidatus Atribacter hydrocarboniphilus | reverse complement strand
CAATCTCATTGAGCAAAATTTTTTAAAGAAAAAGATTAAATGATGAGATTCTCACGCCCTTAGATACTGAGGGGGAGAGGGCGCGAGGGAGCGAGGGGAAGATAATGGAGAAGGAAAGAAGCCTCAGAATGACCGATTAAAGAATTCATTTGATAATATTTTCAGGATAGACAGGAATCTTTACTCATATTTGAATGTTTCTGGATTTATGAGAAAATATCCTATAATGAGTATTGACATTTATTGAGAGAAAAACTTTCAAAAATTTATATAGAGGGGTTGGTGTTCATTTTTGAATAGTAAAGAAAGAGTTAAAACAGCACTATTACATCAAGAACCAGATCGGGTTCCGGTTACTGCCAGCTTTGTTCCTGAATTTGTTGAACGATTGAGAAAACAACTGAATTTACCTATGCAACTGGTCAATCCCCATGGAGGAGAAGTCCACGATTTAGAAGAGTATTTTGATCTTGATATCATTCAGTATTCAGTTGGAATTGCCAATTCCTATTATGCTTCCAATGAAGATGAATACACCTGTGATTGGGGTATTAAGTGGAAGCAAGCCGAGTATGATACCAGGTTTGGGGTTGGTCGATATACTGAAATAGCCGAGAGTCCTCTTGCCGATGAAGATCGATTAAACAATTACCAGCCTCCAGATCCAAATCGGGAAGGTCTTTATGCACCTTTTAGTAAAATTCTTGAGCAGTATGGGAAGGATTATTACATCCTTGGAGTAACAGTTTGTACAATATTTGAGGGGGCATGGTATCTTCGAGGTTTAAACCGTTTATTAATGGATATGGTTTATGATGAAGAAAAAGCCAACCGCATCCTTGACATTCCCTTTCATTATCATCTTGTTGCTGCCAGCAACTTAACCAAGATGGGAGCAGATGGTATTTGGATTGGTGATGATGTAGGAACTCAGAAAGGGATGATGATATCCCCTGAGATGTGGAGAAAATATCTCAAGCCTCGAATGGCTGCATTTTGTCAAGAGCTGAAAGCTATTAATCCAAACTTGAAGATTGCTTACCATAGCGATGGAAATATATATCCGATTATCGATGAATTAATCGAAATTGGGATTGATGTTCTCAATCCAATTCAACCCGCAGCAATGGATCCAGTTTATCTCAAATTCCGGTATGGTAAAAACTTATCATTTTGGGGAACTATTGATGAACAGTATACCCTTCCATTTGGATCAGTCGAGGATGTTCGCCAAGAAACTCTTTCTCGGATTCAAAACGTCGCTCCAGGAGGAGGTTTAATCCTATCTCCAACTCATCATATTCAACTGGATACCCCGATTGAGAACTTTTTAACCTTTTTGGAAACAGTTCAATCTCATGGCAATTACCCGATTAAAGTGGAATGAACGAAGAGAATGACCTTCTCCCATTACGGGAGGAAGAATTATAGCGATGCGTCATCCTGAGGCTTCGTTTTTTGAAGCCATGAGGATCCCATCTTTTGATTATTTAAAAATAAATACTAAATGAGATTGCCACGTCGTCTAACCATAAGACGCTCCTCGCAATCAGAC
>DPKX01000276.1:0-3742 GCA_003542295.1 Candidatus Atribacter hydrocarboniphilus | reverse complement strand
AATTTAAAGAATAATTATGACACAGCCTGAATGACGGAGCAGAAGGAGATGGTCTTCGGGTCTTGAGGAAAAGAAACAACAGATTGCCGTTTTTAACATTACTTGCTGTTTCTTTTACTTGACGTATGTCTCATCTCTCAGGACTCACAGATTTGAATAAATGAAATAACCCACGTCTTCCAAACAAAAGAAGGTTGTGCTCATAGCTTTGACGTTTTTAGTTGGTATTTTTTTCATTTGATATGACCAAGAAACTTGGATGCCAAACCCATAAAAATGGAACAAGTAACTCCTTAAGATCAAAACGAGGAAGGACTTTGTTAAACTTGTAGCTTTTTATTGAAATATATTGAAAAATATATCCTTGATAGGGTAGAATCAACTCATTAGTGAAAAAATAACACTTGAAGGGAGGCAAAGTTAATAAAAAGTATTTGAAAAGGGGAATAGAAAAGATTATTTCGAAAATTATTGAGGAGGTATTGTTATGAAGAAAATTTTAATGCTCATGTTAATTTTGTCTTTAGTTTTAACCCTGGTTGGAGCAGCATCGGCTCAGGGGAAACATTTTGAAGGAATACGGATTCGTTTTTTCCCGGGTGGATCAGAAGGAGACCCCTTTGCTTCGGTAGTCTATCGAGGCGCTAAAGAGGCTGAAGAGGACTTTGGTTGCAAGGTTGAATATGTATTTTCCCAGTGGCAACCAGACCGGATGGTCGCGCAGTTTAAAGATGCAATTGCTGCCAAACCTGATGGAATAGCAATCATGGGACATCCTGGAGATGATGCCCTGGATCCGCTTATTGATGAAGCAGTCGCCGCAGGCATTATCGTTACTTCGCAAAACACTGCTTTGCCAATAGCAGAGAGGAAATATAAAGATAGCGGTTTTGGATATGTTGGTCAAGAACTCTATGCTTCTGGTCTTGCCTTAGGTCAAAAAGCGATTGAAAAGTTTGGACTTAAGGAAGGGGATCGGGCCATGGTTTGGGGATTACTTTCCCAAGAAACTCGTGGTCTTAGAACCAAGGGCGTAATCGATGCATTTGAAGAAGCGAAATTAGTCGTTGACTATATCGAGATATCTCCTGAAGTGAACGCTGACGCTCCACTGGGAACCCCAATAGTTAGTGGTTATCTCTCATCTCACCCGGATTGCAAAATTATTGTTACCGATCATGGTGGACTCACCGCTACTTTAGAAACCTATTTAAAGGGAGCCGGCAAGGGTCCAGATGATGTGATCGGTATCGGGTTTGATTTAACCGCAGCTACGGTTGAAGCGATTCGAAATGGTTTTTGCGATTTGATCCTCGACCAGCAACCTTATCTCCAAGGATATCTGCCAATACTCCAGATTTGCTTAACCAAAAAATACGGTTTTTCCGGACTTCATATTGATACCGGTTCTGGATTTATCGATGCTGACAATGTCGAAGCTGTCGCAAAGCTGGCTGAAGAAGGGATTCGATAATTAGTGGCTACTCAAGAGTCTTTGGTCAAATTATGTAATATCAAGAAATCGTTTGGCCATGTTGAGGTCTTGAAGGGGATTAACCTGGAAATTAACACCAATGAAGTGGTTGGCTTATTGGGTGATAATGGTGCCGGGAAATCCACCCTGATCAAGATTATCACCGGAGTCCATCAACCGGACTCCGGTGATCTCTTTTGGAAGGGAGAAAAACTGGTCAATTATAATGTGGCGAAAGCCCGTGATATTGGCATCGAAACCGTTTTCCAGGAACGTGCTTTAAGTGAAAAGCACAGTCTTTGGAGAAATATTTTTATGGGAAGAGAAATAATTTCCCGCTGGGGGTTTATCGATGTAAAAAGGGAAAAAGAAGAAACCGAAAGGATTATGAGAGAATACATGGGTTTTACCTCATCGGCTTTAACGACTGATGCAATGGTTGGAACAATGTCAGGTGGAGAAAAACAGGGGGTGGCAATCGCTCGAGCTCTTCACTTCGAAGCCGATCTTATCATCCTTGATGAGCCAACCACTGGACTTTCTTTATCTGAAACCCAGAAAGTACTTGGTTTTGTTGATGATATCAAAATGAGGGGGAAGTCATGTATTTTTATCACTCATAATATTTATCATGTCTATCCAGTGGCCGACCGCATTGTTGTGCTGGACCGAGGTAGTGTTGTTGGGGAATTTCGCAAGGATGAAGTATCTTTGGAAGAATTAGTTAACCGACTTTATCTGGTAGCTCGAACGGGAAAATTAAGTGAAAATGAGACTTCAACTGTTGCTTGTGATCAACCCCAGGATGATATGCAATCAAAAATGCCGTAAGATTAACGGAAAAAATTAGAGGTGAATATTTTCTTAAAATTAAATTGGTTTGGGACTTGAATAGTCTTATGGCATCATTTTATGAGGAAGTACGGAGGAGATTATGAGTTCGGCACTACTAAGTGAAAATAAATCTCAAATCAGCGTTATTATTGTTTTGGTTGGGATTTTTATCCTTTTTACCATAGGAAGCCCTCAAACCTTTTTATCCTATAATATTTATTATTCTTTTATGTCAACCATCCCCTTCTTTGCCATCATGGCATTATCTTTGACCTTGGTTGTTATCTCAGGTGAGATGGATCTTTCTTTTCCTTCGATCATGGGTTTTGCGGGGTGGGTATTTACTGTGATCTTCCATCGAACCGGAAGTCCGGGTATGGCATTGCTTTTGGCTTTGGTTTTTGGATTGGGTGCTGGGTTGATGAATGGCTTATTGATTGTCAAGCTCAAACTTCCATCCATGATAACAACCATTGGTACCCAGTTTTTTTGGGCGGGAGCAACGGCGGTAGTCAGCGGTGGTTTAGGAAAAACATTGGTTCCGGCTAAAACCAGTGCTGTCTATAAATTATTAGTTGGAAGATTAGGAAGCTTGGTTCCCGCACAGATGATTTGGACGGCGATCATAGCTTTCTTTATTTGGTTTTTTTTAAATCGCCATCGTTTTGGTGCCCATGTTTACTATACCGGAGACAACCAAGAGAGTGCCCGAGTAATGGGGGTTAATGTTGACTGGGTAAAAATGATGGTTTTTACCCAAATGGGTTTATTTGCTGCTTTTGCAGGTGTTCTTGCCAGCCTTGAGGTAACTTATTATTGGCCAACTCTTGGTCAAGGATATCTTTTGAAAACAATCGCTGCAGTATATTTAGGAGGGACACCGGTTGATGGAGGAGTGGGGACCATTTTTGGTACCTTTATCGGTGCAATCATTTTAGGATGCTTAGAAGCAGGAATTATTGCTATTGGTATTTCCGGATTCTGGACCCAGCTGATATATGGTTTAATAGTCATCGTATCTATTGCTATGCATTCGACCTTGCGAAAACGATAAATTTGTTGGTAACTTTAAAAAAAGAGGGATTAAATTATCGTTTGGATAATTTAATCCCTCTTTTTTTGGGAAGATCGATAAGCCGAATTTTGTATTCTCAAAAGAGAACGGCAACCATCTATCTGGGAAACCGGTTTCCCGGTTCCTCAAGCGGCCAACCCGAAGGTCAGCGAGCAGCCTCATTCCTTCCTATTTGGCCTTGCTCCAGGTAGGGTTTTCCAGATACACCGGTCACCCGGTGATCGGTGAGCTCTTACCTCGCCTTTTCACCCTTGCCTTGGTAAAAACCAAGGTGGTTTGCTTTTCTGTGGCACTTTCCCGGGGTTACCCCCGCTGGATGTTATCCAGTACCTTGCTCTGTGGAGTTCGGACTTTCCTCA
>DPKX01000155.1 GCA_003542295.1 Candidatus Atribacter hydrocarboniphilus | reverse complement strand
ACTTTAAATATCAGTTCGATTCCATCTGGATATTGCTTGGTATCAACCCATACTTTGGTAAAATAACCAAGATCAAATATCGATTTAATATCATTTTTAATTTTTTCTTGATTGAATGCTTCTTTGAGGGATACTGAAACTGCCGATAAAATAAGCTGGCTATTGATATTATTATTACCCTCAACACGTATGGCTACTATGGGAGGACCATTTTGTGCCCATGACATTTGACTTATTGGAGCTAAAAGAAAAAAGATGAAAATAAAACCGATCAAAAATATCTCTAATTGACGATATCGCATAGAATCCCATTCCCTCCATTTTTATTTTCAATTTGTACCCAGTTGACAAGATGTTTCATGTTATTCACTCTCAGTTTAATATTTAGTTCCTTCATTTCCAATTATTTCTATTATTAAAAGGACTTCTCGGTTTTAGATTACAACGGGAGTAGTCCCTTATACTCCAATTTTAAATTTTTCCCCCGGTAAATGAACTATATTTTTGAAAAAAATTTTATAGATCCTGTAGTCTATTAAATTTCCTCCAAAAAACGAAAAAGGGAAATTCTGATTATCAGCCTCTTAAAACTGAGTTGTGATTAACCACCAATATTCTACCATTTAAAATCTATTTTTTTTAGAATTTAGAAGATTAAAATCGAGTAGTGAATTCCAATTCCCAACCATAATTGCCATCGGTACCAAATTCGGATTTGAAAGACCATTCCCGGCTGAGATCGAGTTCAAAATTCCAAGTAGAATTATCTCCTCCATTTAAGTCATGAGTATAACTTATTGAAGCAATTTCTCCAAGTTCTTTTGTTAATTCAATACCAAAGAATCCTTCATTCTCTTGATTCGGCGCAACCAACTCAACACTGTCAAAAAAAAGAACATTTTTTAAACCTGTCCCTTTCATTCCTAACAAAAAACGCAAAGCGCTTAGCAGGTGAGGCTCTAAGTCCAAAGTATCTAAAGATTGGTAGGCATCTTTATCGCCAACGAACAAGAGAGAAAGTATTTCTTCCTGAATAAGAGATGGTTCAGATTGGAATTTTACTTCATAATCATCTAAAGGTCCATCAGCTTTCAGAATAATATCATATCGATTTACTTCGAAACGTCCTTCCAAATGAAGTTGAGGAATAAAGCCAAAATAATCTCCGAATAGGACATATCCTTGAATCGGAATCGTTCTCACGACCAAATCATAACTTCCTTCGGTCACATCTAAACGACCTTTAATTTCCATAGAATCTTGTAAATTTTCAAGAGTTAATCCACCTTTTAGTTTTAAATCTATAAAACGACTCTTTACTCGAAAATTATCATCAGTTTTTAAAACAAGTTTCAATTTAATTGGAATATTTAGGAACGAATCATCTAAATTTTGGAAAATTGCCGATGAACTCTGGTTTTTATCTAAATGCGTTGTATCAATAAAACCATCATTCACTTGAATCTCCCCTTCGGCTCGGAGGTCAGAAAATTCACCTTGAAGCGTAATTTTTCCCTGCCAAGCACCTTGGAAATAATCAAACTGACCTAATAAGCCATTTTCTCCGCTAATGTCAAAATTTAAGTTGACTCCCCCCTCTGCTATCGTTCCCTCGGTCTGAAAATCAAAACCGAACCATTGACCATGACCTCTGGATATAGTTAATTCTTTACCATTTATCGTAGAAAACACATCTTCTAATTGAATTAATTCTTTTTCCTGTTGCATAACCTTTCCTTGGTTTGCTTGAATCCAACCATTATATTCCAGCTTATCCGTGGTACCTGATAGGTTCAACTCAGCATTGCCGGCCAAATGCACATCGAGACCATAATCAGGGAGAGGGAGATTGGTATCATATTGGCCGGTAAACTGTCCTTGTATAGTTTTGTCCTTGACATTGTAAGTTCCAGAACCAAGAAGATCAATATTTCGTGCATTCTCTTTCAGATGTAGTTGTTGAATGTCAATTTGATCATTTTTAAAACTTCCCAGAACCGAACCAGAAAAACTTAAAAAGTCTTCAACCTGAAGATTAAGATTTTGGCTCTCAAAGATCCAAATTTTATTTGAAACATCCAACTGTGCTTCAAGATCTCCTTGACCTACCACTTTATAACTACCGTCGATTTCCTGATCAAAATGAATACCTTGAATTTGAATATTTCCTTTTTTAAGAATTTCAGGATTTAAATACCTTTCGAAGCCAATTTTTTCATTTTTCTTAGGAAGTGCGCTTTCACCTTCAATTATAATTTGAAAAGCGGTTCCCAATGGCTGTCCTTGATAGGTTAGACCCTCTCCACGAGCATTGATCCCAAAAAGCACATCATCCCAGGACCCCTGAGCAGCCAGCAGTATTTCTTGAATTTTACCCTGAAAATCATAGTCATTATCAGGAAATTCTAGATGACGAATCATCCCATTTAAATTTATTTCTTTATAGGGCATTATTTTGCCCACCAACGACAAATTACCACCCAATAGTTGAGTCTCGCATTTTTCAATCAGTATTGTTTCTGGTGA
>DPKX01000153.1 GCA_003542295.1 Candidatus Atribacter hydrocarboniphilus | reverse complement strand
TCTTTTCCTTTTTCTCCCATTTCTATTCCCATATCGGGGTTTTCTAGGAGAGAAATGATTTTCTCAACCGCGGTTTTTTTGTCATGAGGTTCGATGAGAAAACCGCTTTCCCCATCGTGAATTTGCAAGGGGATCCCCCCAATATTAGAGGCAACCACCGGTTTGCCTTTCCAAAGTGCTTCGGTAACCGTCAAACCAAAGCCTTCCCGTGTCGATTTTTGAATAACCACATTCGCTTGCCGCTGCAAAGCATTAACTAGAATACTATTTTCGGTAGTAAGCAATATTAAGTCACGTTTTTTAATAAGATCGGCATGTTTTTTCAATATTTTTGAATAAATTTTATATCCCTCGGGGTCGTCGCTTGCCATACTTCCACACAGAACTAGACGACAATCAATTACTTTTCGAACCTCCCGATAAATATCAATGACTCCTTCGGGGTCTTTCCATTTATCAAAACGAGAAATCTGAGTAAGGATCGGCTTATTGAGAGGAACTCTGAATTTCTTCATGGTTTTTTGAATGGTATAATCAGTGAGTGGTTTATTTTTTGGTGAAAGAGGGTCAATGGCTGGTGGGATGATAATTTGCTTAACTGGAAGATCTTTTCTGAGATACTTTTCATTTGAAACGATTACTAAGTCATACTTTAATATAAAACTTTTAAGGAAATTCCAAAGACGCTGATTCGGATCGGTCAAATCAATATGACATCTCCA
Source organism: Candidatus Atribacter hydrocarboniphilus (assembly GCA_003542295.1). Lineage (GTDB taxonomy): Bacteria > Atribacterota > Atribacteria > Atribacterales > Atribacteraceae > Atribacter > Atribacter hydrocarboniphilus. The sequence continues at coordinate 2,991 of DPKX01000153.1, read as the reverse complement.
AATCCACGGTTGTCTTTTTTTATAAAAACGAACCAAGGGCAAAGGTTGGGGATCGTGAATAATGCAGGCATCATGATCAAGGTGAGTAAACTGTGAAAAATCTTCATTATTATTAATATATAAATCCCTTTTAATGTGGGTAAAGTGAAGAGGATCACCTTGAAGAGCATTATGAAACTTTTTAGTAATTCCAAAAAAATCAGGGTTCCCATGCAAAATTCTCCATCCAGCATCAAGGCCAATATCATTCATCAAAGGGACTAGAGAAGATAACATTTCAGCCACCCCACCACCCTGATAGGTCGAGTTGACATGCACGACATGTTTTCCATACAATTTCGTCATTTTGTTATGAATTCGAAATATTACTTCATCTCCTACAATTTCTTGATAATCTTCTAATCTCTTCATTGAGTCACCTCCGTTAACTCCAATAGGAGCTGTCGAACATCTCCCGGACTTTGTATACTATAGTGGGCATGAGTTGAACCAATCCCCATTTTTATGGTATGAGCAGTTTCTGGCAACACCGAGAAGATATCTTCATCGGTATAATCATCACCGATAGCCAGGATAAAATCAGAAGGATAATCGTTTAACAATAAGCTTGCTATTCGACCTTTATTAATGGACACATTTTTAACTTCTACGATCTTGTTTCCTCTTAAAACTCCTAAATTAAGATTGGCAATCAAATCCAGCAAAGCATTTTCCAATTCTTTTGTCCGAACATCGGCTAAGTTTGGATCGGCTTTGCGATAATGCCATACCAATGAAAAATCTTTTTCTTCCAAAAACGAACCGGGCGTCCAATCAACATAATGTTCCATGAGCGGACGTATCTGCTCTTTCCATTGGTTTGACAAAGGTTCAATGGTTTGCCAATCATCTGGAACTTTCTTAAGCCAGGCACCATGTTCGGCGACTAATATCAATCGGGACAAATCAAACCAAGATTCTAAAGTATCTTTCTTTCTACCACTAATGATCACCACCTGATTCCTCTCGTCGCTGGTCAATTTTTCTAATAAAGTAAAGAGTTTTTCATCAGGCTTGGCTTTTCGAGGAGCGTCAGCAAAAGAAACCAATGTTCCGTCATAATCCAATAACAAAAGTCGATGCTGAGCTGAAATGTAATCATTCTGAATGCGACTGCGAATGGTTTTCGTCAATTTTTTTGTCGTATATGCTAACTGGGTATCTCTTGCTTTGATTAAATTATCTAAAAATTCTTTCGCCCATTTTTCAATTGTATATCGTGATAAACGACGATTCATGATTCGATTCATCTCAATTTGCTCTTCGTCAGAAAGAGAAAAAGCTTTTTTAATTGCTTCAACAATACCTTCAACATCATTGGGATTAACAATAATGGCTTCCCCAAGTTCACGAGCTGCTCCAGCCATCTCACTTAGAATTAATACCCCTTTCCTCTCAGCTTTTGTTGCCAAATATTCCTTGGCAACTAAGTTCATACCATCTCGCAATGGCGTGACTAATGCGACATCGGCGATGTTATAAAGAGCTGTGAGATTCATGAGCTGTAATTGCCGGTAGAGATACCAAATAGGTATCCAATCAATTGAACCATATTTTCCGTTTATATAGCCAACCATTTCATCAATTTGCTTTTTTAAAAGAAAGTAATTCTTGGCCCCGATTCTCGATGGAACTACCACCAGTACCAAGGTGAATTTCTTTTCATATTCAGGGTTTTTTTCCAAAAAGAGATCAATGGCTTTTAGTCGATTTATTATTCCCTTGGTATAATCCAATCGGTCAACCGAAATGACGATTTTACGATTGCCAAATTTTTCTTTCAATTTATCACTTTCATTAATAATTTCCTTATTTTTACTCGCTTGTGAGTAAAAATGATAATCAATACCCATGGGAAAGGCATCCACTTTTACAATTCTTCCATCTACATTAACTTGTCCTAATAAAGAATCCAATCCCAATAATTGCCGAACACTGGATTGAAAATGCCGAGCATAGTCATAGGTATGAAAACCAATTAAGTTAGACCCAAGAAAACCCATTAATATTTCATTTCTCCAGGGGAGCAAGCGAAATAATTCATAAGAAGGGAATGGGATATGGAGAAAAAAGCCAATAATGATTTCAGGATACATTTCACGTATCAAATTAGGAAGAAGCATCAGTTGATAGTCATGAATCCAGACCAAGTCGTCCGGCTGAAGAATTTCCGCAACGGTATCGAAAAATATCTTGTTGACTTTTTTATACGTTTCCCAGTATTCATTATCATACTTTACATAAGTTGGAAAATAATGGAACAAAGGCCAAATAGTTCGATTACAAAACCCATTGTAATACCGATCAACATCTTTTCGGCTCAAAAAGACTGGATAGCATTTTTCTTCTTTTAGTGTGTCTTGGATTATTTTGAATTCTCCTATTTTTAATTGTTCACGGGCTATTCCAGGCCAGCCTATCCATAGACTTTCATAATTTTTGTAAAAAGAACCAAGGCCGGTTGCTAGTCCCCCAGCGCTTCTTTGATATTCAATACTACCTCCAGGTTTTTTCTGAATACTAATCGGTAATCGGTTAGAAATAATCACTAATCGAGGCATTTTCTACCTCCCTTTCATAAAAGTCTTTTTGATTGAATAAATTATTTTGGGTTGGGTAGTAATTGCTGTGTTTAGAAATGAATCAGGGTTGATGGAGTTAGAATTAAGAAGAATGAGTATCTTTTATTTCGTAAGCTTAATAAAAAAGATAAGCATATAAACTCCGTAAAAACTGCCTTTTCATGTTCACATAAAAAGAATCACTTTGATTATTCTTTAATATTATTATCATAAATTTAAATATACCATAGATTAAATTATTTGAAAAATAAGACCCCCTCTCACCTTCATACTCTCCCACCAGAGGATAGGAAAAATGAGAAATGATAAAAAATGATAATGAGGTGTAAAAATCTTTGATAGGGGCTTGATAAATCAAGCCCCTATAACG
>DPKX01000059.1 GCA_003542295.1 Candidatus Atribacter hydrocarboniphilus | reverse complement strand
CAAAAGTGGTAGAATATTTTCAGTATATTCATTCTTTAGACCGGATAAATCAGTTTCAAACCTTAGAAAAACGCTTGGAAATGTCAAAGGAGGATTGTTATCCGGTTATTATGGTACAGGTGAATTTGACTGGCAAAGAAACCCAAGCCGGGCTTGAGAAACAAGATGTCATCCCTTTTTTAGAATCTTTACACCTTTATCGACGTATTCGAGTCAGTGGGTTAATGACCATTGGGCCTCAGGGAAGTCTTGAAGAAATTCGACGAGTTTTTCGTGAGCTTTATCAAATCAAGGAAGAAGTTGAGAGTAAAAAGTATAGTTGGGTTACTCCAACTTTGGCTTTATCAATGGGAATGAGTGATGATTATCCAATAGCGGTTGAAGAAGGTGCAACTTATCTTCGGTTAGGACGTTGTCTATTTGGAGAAAGGAGCTATTAGGTGAAACAATCCATTTTAGTGGTAGGTTGTGGTAATATGGGGAGTGCTCTAACACGAGGACTTTGTCTTGACAAATGGCATAACAAGTATGAGTTCTGCCTTTATGATAAAGTATTGCCCAAGGCGATACAGATAGCCAATGAACTCGATTTATCTTATGTAGCCGATATAAATGAGGTGAAGTCGGAACCATACCTCATTTTTTTAGCGGTAAAACCCAATCAGGTCGAATCAGCTTGTCAAAGCCTTTCTCAATTTAGAAACTCAATATTTGTTTCCCTGGCAGCGGGAGTTAATCAGGAGCAATTGCAGAAATACTTAGGAGAAGGTCGGCCTATTATAAGAATGATGCCGAACTTGGGCGTGGAAGTTGGGGAGGGCGTTGTTGCTCTTCATTATAACTCTCTGGTGAGCGAAGAGAGTCGCGAGGACCTGCTGTTTATATTTTCTTCTCTTGGGTGGATTTTTGAAGCCGAAGAGAAGGATTTCGATCAGATTACTGCCTTGAGTGGAAGCGGGCCAGGATTAGTGGCGGTTTTTTTGGAAGCAATGATGGATGCTGGAGTGAATATTGGTTTGCCGTGGGAAAAAAGTTTAAAAATGGTTGTGCAAACCATGTTAGGAACGGCAACCTGGTTGAAGAAAAAAAACTGTCATCCTGGTTTATTAAAAAATATGGTTTGTTCCCCTGGTGGAACAACCATTGCCGGAATAAAACGACTGGAATTGTCAGGTTTTAGAGGTATAGTTATGGACGGGATTGAGACTGCCAGTAAGCGAGCAAAAAATAACATGGCCGAGGAGTGACGGGAATGGACTTGAAACCGGAAAATATTTTGGAGGTTGAATTCAGTCGTTCTTTCCGCGGGTATAATGAAGACGAAGTAAACGAATTTATTGAGGAAATTGCCGAAGCAATTGAAGTAGTGCAAAAAGAAAAGGAAAAATTACAGCAGGAGAATGAAAGATTGCAACAGGAGAATGACGAATACAAGCGGAAAGTGAACGAATTGTCCCAACATGCAAAACGCTTAGAGGGAACTTTAGAAGAATGGAAAAAACAATTAGATATTGAGAAAGAATTGACTCGACGAGAATCACAAATGCATTTAAAGGAAGCTCAGATACGAGGAAATCGAATTGTTGATGAAGCTTTGAAAAAAAAGAAAGAAATCGAAGTGAGTTACTCTGAACTCAAAGAAAAATATCGGTTGTTTCAGATTCGTTTTAAATCTCTCCTTCAGACTTTTATTGATAGTATTGACTGGAAAGAACAACCAACGGATATGGACACTCCTGAACCGGAAGGAATCGATCAAAACCCGATTCATTCTCACGAAGATGTAACCTCATTTTCTTTTCAGGATTTGGAAGAAGACCAAAAGTGATGGAATTTAAAGGAAGAAGTTGTCCAGGGAGTTGTTTCATTATTTTTCTAATAAGTTATTTTTGTTTTTTATTATTAGATCGGATAACCAAATGGTGGGCTCTGAATAATTTATCCAATCGAACCATCCAAATCATTCCTGGTTTTTTTGATCTCACTCTGCGAAGGAATGTGGGAAGCGCTTTTGGAATTCGTCTCTTAAATACACCCGCCCATTTAATCATTACTATGGCAATAACTATCGCTTTTCTTTATTTTATGCTCCGATTTCTTGGCAACTGGAAATGGTGGTTCTTTTTGGGAGCTGGTTTGTTTTTGTCCGGAGCTTGGGGAAATCTCATTGATCGTTTACGGTGGGGATTTGTAATCGACTTTTTTGAGCCATCAATCTGGGCGACTTTTAATGTTGCTGATGTAGCAATCATCGCTGGTTTAGTATTAGTATTTTTTCAAACATGGATTCAGGGTTCAAAAATTGAAGAAACAAAAAATCAAGGTATATGATAATGGGTTTTGCCGGATTGATGTCTGGCTACACAGGAATTTTCCAGATTTTTCCCGATCGGCATTTTCAAGGCTAATAAAACAAGGTTTAGTACAAAAAAACCAGGAAGTTATACATAAACCCAGCAGCGAAATCCGCCCAGGAGATATTCTTGAAATCACTTGGCCAGTTGACACCCTGCATACCTTAGAACCCCAAAACCTCCCCTTGGATATCATTTATCAAGACAATCATATTGTGGTAGTAAATAAAAGAGCCGGTATGATCGTTCACCCGGTTCNNTCGTCCCTTTCAAAAAGACACTCTCATCAATAGTTTGCTTTTTCATGGGATTCAACTGCCTCGTTATGGCAGTCCGCTTCGTCCGGGGATTGTTCATCGCTTGGACCGGGACACCTCGGGTGTTATGGTGATTGCCAAAACTGATCGTGCTTATCTCGAACTGATCCACATGTTTAAAAATAGATCAGTTATGAAATTTTACTTAGCTCTAGTCG
>DPKX01000287.1 GCA_003542295.1 Candidatus Atribacter hydrocarboniphilus | reverse complement strand
CTGAACCATTAGCAAAATTTATATTAGATCCTGTATTAACCGATTTAAAATGGTATGACTGGGATGATTTTTATTTACCCGCTCAAAAAATGTTAACAATTGGTGGTACCGCTGGCGATCGGATTGCTATTACGGCAGAAGTACAATCGTTAATTTATAGAAAAGATATGATTGCGGAAGCCGGCGTGACTGTTCCAGATACAATCGATGACCTTTTGGTCACTACTGAAAAGATTAACGGAGCTTTAAAAGATAGATATGGAGTGGTTATAAGAGGAAACACCGAGCTCTGGTGGCCGCTCTATGGAATCATGAAATCTTACGGTGGGGATTACTTCACTGCTGATTATAAGCCGGTAATCAATAGCCCCGAAGCAATTGCAGCGGTTAAAATGTATATCGCGTTACAAAAATTTGCGCCTCCAGGAATCACTAACTTCAATTGGGAACAAGTAGTTACTTCAACTGCTTCTGGATTAACCTCAATGTTTCTTGATTCCTCAGGCCTTTTTACCACTCTCTTTTTAAGAGGTCTTGAACCAGAAAAAGGTGGAATTGCCCCATTTCCACAGGGACCAGGTGGGAGAATCCCCCATGCCCACATGTGGTCAATTTCAATTGCTGGTGTTTCAAAACAAAAAGCAGCATCTTGGTTATTTATCGAGTGGGCAACTTCAAAAGAAATCCAGTATAAGCAGGCTTTGGCTAATAATTTACCACCAAGAAAATCAGTTCTTGATTCACCAGAAATTATTGTGAAAAATCCAGAATTTGTTTTTGCAACCAGCAAGGGTTTATTTGATGGCGTTCTCTCTCGCCCCCATTTAAAGTTTTTTGACTTAGTTGATCCTTTTGCACGAGGCGTTCAGGAAGTTCTTATGGACCAGAAAGACGTTGAAACTGCTTTAAATGAGGTTCAAAAAACCTGGGAAGAAATGCTAAAGTGACCAAATAGCCAAGAAATAAACATTACCTAATCAATATTTACTTGAACAGAAAAAGGGGGAGGGGAACCCTCCCCCTAATTTAAATGAATAAGAGAGGAATCAATGAATACAACCAGCAAAGTTATGAAGCCAACTAAAATAAAAAATCGGTTACCTTATCTGTTCACTTTACCTGTCACGCTGGCAGTTTTGGCTTTGTTAATTTATCCAACAATATTTGTTTTTTACTTGAGTTTTCATTCATCATTAGCAGGAATTGACAATTTAGAGTTTGTCGGGCTAAAAAACTTTCTTTTTATGTTTCAATCTCCTACGTTTTGGATAACATTAAAAAATACATTTTTCTTCACATTAGGTGCAGTTACAATTCCTTTTTTGGTTGGTTTGCTTATCGCTTATTTACTTCATGTCATTCAAAAAGGAGTGGCTTTTTTTCGAGTAATTTTTATCCTTCCCTTAGCAGTAGCTCCAGTTGTAACTGCCTTGACCTGGAATATGATTCTGAATCCACTTTATGGAGTTGCCAATTATTTTTTAAAGTTACTACATATTCCTGGTTTACAATGGGCTGCGCACTCAAACACAGCTTTAATGTCAGTTATTTTAATTGAAGTATGGCAATGGGTTCCATTCATGATTCTAATCCTTTATGCTGGGTTTCAAATGGTACCTGAAGAACCGTTAGAAGCAGCAATGATAGATGGAGCTTCTGGTTGGCAAGGATTTTTTTACATTACGCTGCCACTTTTAAAATCGACAATCATAATAGCTATCATCTTTCGTTTAATGGATGCCTTTAAATCATTTGATATTATTTACTCGGTAACCAAAGGTGGCCCTGCCTACGCGACCTATACAATGGTCATAAGTGCCTATCAAGAAAGCTTTCCTTTCCATAGCTTGGAAAAAGGAGCCGTATTAGGAATTGTTATGTTGGTCATAGCATTTATAGGTTCGAAACAAGCTTTAAAATTTTTGCCGAAGTAGTGGAGGTATATTGAGAGTGAGTTCAATCAAACTGAAAAATAAATTTGTTCGTTTTTTTTTCATATATCTTATTTTAATACTATTTGCAATTTTTACCCTTTTTCCATTTTATTGGATTTTTACTCAATCAATAAAAAACCCTAAGGACACCATTTCCTATCCACCCAAGTTTACTTTTCAACCCACCCTTTCCAATTATCAAAAAGTATTATCAAAACCGGATTTTATCGAATCATTTGTTGATAGCATTAAAGTTAGTGTAAGTTCAATCCTGTTGACCCTCTTAGTTGGAGCTCCTTTTGGATATTGCCTTGCCCGTTTTGTCTATAAAGGTAAAGAAGATATGGCTTTTTTTGTGCTTTCAACTCGATTTATGCCTGCTGTTGTTGTCGTTGTTCCATTATTACGGGTATTTAAATTTTTAAATTTAGTTGATACCATAGCGGGCTTATCAATTGCTCATATTTTAGTTAATTTAGCGTTGGTTGTCTGGTTAAGTCGAGTCTTTTTTGCTTCAGTACCAAAAGAAATTGAGGAAGCAGCGACAATTGATGGATGTTCAACCTTAAAAGTTTTAACTAGAATAACCTTACCCCTTGCTGCACCTGGTTTATTATCAGTTGCAGTCCTTTCCTTTGTGTTTTCTTGGAATGAATTTATTTTTTCATTAACGCTTACCAGTATAAAAGTAAGAACGCTTCCACTTTATATAGCGACCAGTTTTGTTGGGAGCTACGCAGTTGACTGGGGGTCATTATCGGCAGCTGGAATGCTTGCCATTCTTCCCACGGTTATATTGTTATTATTAGTACAAAAACATTTGGTCAAGGGGTTAACTTTTGGAGCTTTACAATAAATAAACTTATAGAAGTAGGTGTATTTTAAATAATATTCAAAACAGTTGATTATTTTTTTATTGCAAAGCTGATATTTACCTTTTAAAAAGGAGGGGGGATATGTCTTCTTATCATTCAAAGGCATTAGTTTACCATGGCCATCCCGAACGGGTTACCTTGGAAACCCTTGATCTAGACTGTGGTCCTAATGATTTAATTGTTAAAGTTTTGATGTGTGCTCGTTGTGGAACCGATAAATCAATTTTCCTCTATGGTCATAAGAACGTCGACCCTTATGCTCCTGTTGTTCTTGGTCACGAATTGATTGGAACCATCGTCGAGATTGGTGACAATGTTAAAAATTGTAACAAAGGGATTGGATATACTCAGGGGAAAAGATTGTCCTCGGGCTATCTCAATTTTTCTCCTGGTGAAAGAGTAACCTTTCAATCCCGAATTGCCCGATATAAAAAAGGTTTGATGCTCATTCCCAAGCCAATTGCTAACCTCTCCTTTCAAATTAACGGTGGATATGCTCAATACATGAAAGTTCCTGAAGAAATGATTCGATCGGAGTCGGTGCTACAGGTTCCCACAAATGTAACCGATGAAGAAGCGTGTCTGATCGAGCCAGCAGCTTGTGCCTTAGAGTCAATCTATGCTACACCTCATCCAGTGGGGGTTGATAAAGAAGGGAGGCATATTTATAAGGCTGGTATACAACCCGGAGGGGAAACTTGCATTATCGGTTCAGGAACCGTCAGTATGATCTATGCATCGCTCGCACTCTTAGAAGGTGCTAAAGAAGTGGTGATGATTGTCCGCTCTGAAAAAAAAGAAAAGCTCATTCACCAAATTTTGGGACATAAAGTGAAAGTATATATTACACCTCAACCAAACGATTCAAGCACTCAAGAATACCTTTTACAAGAAGAAAATATTGTTCATGATTTGGAAGAGATAACAGAAGGGTATTTATTCGATGATGTGATTAGTGCATGTTCAGATCCCAATGCCCAGCG
>DPKX01000053.1 GCA_003542295.1 Candidatus Atribacter hydrocarboniphilus | reverse complement strand
GATGAGGGTGAAAGCCCAGGATGAAACTCCAGGATGAGATCCTGGTTCGTTACTTAGTAAGTTTTACCAAGTAAAATCATTCCGGTATTTTCAGGATAGAATAAAATACTATTGAGTTAATATTAGGAGGTGTGAAAAAATGTTTGGTGGTCACCAATCAAGAAAGCAATTTAAACAATTATTTTTAGGAGGTGCAATTTTTTTAGGGCTGGTTTTTATACTCACTTTTGGAGTTTTTGCTGAAGAAACAAACAATCCCCCTCTCACTCTCCCTGAAGCAGTAAAAATTGCGCTGGAAAACGGAAATGAAATGAAAAAAGTTCAATTTGAATTACAGCAGAGTGGATTAAACTACAAAAAAACGAAAGCTGATTTACTTCTGGCTCCTTCGGTATTGAGCGATCTGTCCAATGAAACTGCACTATTAGTTGCCCAACGGAATTATGAAATTACTCGTTCCAATCAAATCCAGGTGGTCGAAGAAGCTTATTACAATATTCTCAAGCTCCAACGATCAGTGGTTTTAGCTCAAGAAAATATTAGTCGTTCTCAAAAGCAATTGGAAAATGTAAAAGCTAAATATTCATTAGGAATGGTTGCTCAGATTGATGTCATCTCAGCGGAATATGAATTGTCAAAAGCCCAGTCAGACCTTTTAAATGCGGAAAGTAATTTACAGATAGCCAAAATGAATTTGAATCAACTTTTGGGAAAAGATTTAAACACCCCTGTAGAATTAGCGAGCGAATTGGTTTTTAATCCCTCAAAAATCGATTTGGAAAAAAGCACTGAATATGCCTTGGAGCATCGTCTTGAAATTAAAAAAGCCGAGGACGAAGTAATTCTAAAAACCAAAGAGGTTCAGGTTAATACCAATGATTATACACCAGTTATCAACCAGCAGTTATCTCAAGTTGGATTACAGATTTCATTGGCTAATCTCGATAATATTAAAAACAATATCCAAATTGAACTGAAACAAATCTTTGAGGCATTAAATACTGCAGAACGAGCTGTTCCACTGCAGGAGAAAAGTTTAACCCGGGCTAATGAATACCTGAAAATAGCCGAAGCACGATATGATGCCGGAGTTATTACCAGCATTGAACTTATTGATGCTCGAAACGAAGCATTTCAAGCAGAAAACGCTTATTTACAAGCGGTATTTGATTATAATGTTGCCAAATCAAAATTTTATAATTCTTTAGGAATGTCATTAGAAGAGCGGATGAAAGTATTTTATGAGGAGGGATCGGAAACAATTCGTCAAAAACAAGAAGCTGGAGAAGAAACAGAATCATCTACTGATTAAAAATTATGAGAATGGAGGAAAAATATGGCAGGTATTGTCGGAGTAAATCAAGGAAATCAAATCTCTCTGATTGAAAAACTTTTACCAGAAATTGCTTATCGAGGTAAATCAGGGAAGACACTTTTCCAAGATGATTATTGTTCTCTCGGAATGGTATGGACTAATGCTCAGGCGCCTCCTTTGCGATCGGAGAAAAATAAAATAATTTATGAAGATCAGGGCGGCGATGGTCGTTTAGTGGAAACAATCCTAAGCAAGGAAAATATCGTTCTAACTCGTGACTTCCTTGGGATTGCACCACTCTACTATGGTTGGAAAGATAATGAGGTCTTACTATTCTCTTCGGAAGTAAAACCTTTATTAAACCTAGTTCCAAAAGTCAATGAGCTTTTACCCGGATATGTATTTAATGGAAAAGACTTGGTTTACCAATTGAGATTACCACAACAATCAGTCTTAAAAGACAACCCCAGCCAAATAGCTCATAAGCTTTATAAAATATTATCGGAAGCGGTTCAAAATTGTATATCTACTCAGGAAATTGGATCTTTGTTATCGGGTGGGTTAGATTCCAGTGCCATATCAGCTATCGCCCGCCATGATATAAAAACATTTCATACTTTTGCCGCAGGGATAGCTACAGCTCCAGACCTTTTGTATGCTCGTGAAGTTGCGGAACATATCGGTTCCATTCACCACGAAATGGTTGTTACTCAGCAAGATTTAATAGCAATATTACCAGAGGTTATCTATCATTTGGAATCCTTTGATCCCTTATTGGTTCGATCGAGTGTAACCAATTATTTAGTTGCCCGCTTAGCGGCTGAATATGTCCCTGCGGTTTTTTCCGGTGAAGGTGGGGATGAATTGTTTGCCGGTTATGAGTATTTAAAATCAATTCCCACTGAAAAGTTGCCCGATGAATTAAGGGATATCATGCTTCGTCTTCACAATACAGCTTTGCAGAGGGTAGATCGTTGTGCTTCTGCCTTTGGTATTGTAGCCTATATACCCTTTCTTCACCCCGATGTTGTCAGTTTCGCTTTAAGCATTCCTCCTCAGTATAAAATAAAAAATCAAGAAGAGAAGTGGATTTTGCGATGCGCATTGGAAAATGAGCTCCCAAATCGAGTTCTTCATAGAAAGAAAGCCAAATTTTGGGAGGGAGCTGGGGTCAATGAAATTTTAGCTTCCTATGCGGAAGAGAAAATTGCAGTATCAGAATTTGAAAAAGAGCGTATTCTTCCGAATGGGTGGAAACTGTATTCTCGGGAAGAATATCTTTATTATAAAATTTTTAAAGATTTTTTTGGTGAAGGAAATCGTCTTGACTGGATGGGCCGGACGAAAACCTATTCAGAAAATTAACTGTTTTTAAAATAATGTTTTACTACTCAAGACGTAGTAAATTTCTTCAAGGAGAACAATTAAAGCTACCCTTATATCCTGAAAATATACTAACACTAAAAAATGCCGTCATCCTGAGCCCTTACTTTTCGAGGGCATGAGAATCTCATTTGACACCACCGGCGTCATCCTGAGCGGTGCTTTCCCGCGTGAGGATCTCATCTTTTAGATTCTGTCTTCATATATATTTTAAAGGATGAGATTCTCGCGTCGTCCGGGAGAAGACACCGGACTCCCCATAATGACAAACTGGGTGGCAGAGATTGCCACGTCGTCCAACCAAAAATCGGTTGGATTC
>DPKX01000203.1 GCA_003542295.1 Candidatus Atribacter hydrocarboniphilus | reverse complement strand
GCGTAAGATTGAAAAGAAAAAACAGAAAAACTGAAACTGATGAGGATAGACCCTCTCCGTTTTCATCCTCATGTGGCGTCACAAAGTGACATGGGGGTCTATCCTTCCAAAAAATGAGATAAAGAGAAAGCTCTATTTTTCCGTATCTTTCTCATTTTTAGAGGGTTTAAGATTGAACAGTCGTTTATAAATTTAGATCCAAAATTTGACATGATTCAAAAAATTTCATTATTTCATCTAAAAAGATCGATGATTAAAAAAATGTCGATTCCATCTAATTTTCTATCTTTTAACTCATTAAATAACTTTCCTTTAGCTTCGATTAGCTGAGGAGAAGCAACGCCATTTACAATGGAGAAATACGCTTCAAGGAAAGCAGCGATCTTATCACAGATTTTTATAAGCTTTCCATCAATTGGGGAGTATCGATCCAAATTAAATTGATTGGGTACGATTTCGTTCTCTAAATACTGTATTTCTTTATTCTCATCAATGATCTTGGTTTCAAATTCATTCATAATAAAATACAGAATCTCATCATACCAATCGGCTTTAAGTAAGGGTTTAAGCTTTTTGCTTATTTGATCCGATTCCTCTTCTTTGATAAGCGTTTCAAGTTCCTCGAGTGCCCTTTTTACCGGAGAGATGATGTCGCGGGTTAGAACTTCGGGGAGGTCGTGGAATAGAGCTCCGTACCAGTTATTATAAATCCGCTTGGCACAAGGCTCAGGGTCTAAAAAGAAGGAAAGAAAGTAACTTAACATAGCCACAACCAGTAAATGCCCCAAGACCGAGGTTTTGGGAATTCTCTCAATATGAGCCCATCTTCTTTGAAACCGGAGTTGCCCGCATAGGTCAATAAAGTTGCTTAGGTTATTATCCATATAGAGGAACTTTTTAACGCTTTTCAGTTCCAGATGTTTGGCAATTTGAGATTGAATCTCTTCTCTGGTTGAGTTAATTCCAAAAAGAGGAGGACTAAAATGAGCAATGATGTTAAACTCCCATTGGGTTGCTAAAAAATGAGCGGCATTGATCAATTTAAACTCGATTGAATGGAGTTCTTCGTCTTCAGGAGTGGAAGAAATGAATTCAATGAACTTTCTGTAAAAATCCTCGGAAAAATGGGAGAGGCTTTCCTCCATTTCTCTCTGAACAAAATCATTCAGCTTTTTCCTGGCGCCATCTTGAGCCATCAGAGAATGATATATCTGGGGTTTTAGATCGGTTAAAATGGTCCGTTGAAAGTACTGAAAAATTCCATATTCAATCATTTTTCTCCAATCAATCGATTGATTTTCTTCGTCTTCTGCGATCTTCCCCAGGGTCCAGGCAATGATCATTTTATGGGCTTGTTTATCGAGTTCGGTAAATTCGATCGGTCGAATTTGGTCGTTCCATCGTTGTAAACTAGCCGGCTGAAATATCTTTTCGATTAAGCTTTTGGTAATAAACCCCTTCATGTGAACTCCTTTTTTGTTCTAAAGTCCAATTTCTTAAAAAGCAAACAGATGAGTATTTGGAATAATTATATTCAATTTAGGTGTATTGGAAAAACGAAAAATTTTGAATAAGGTATATTATATATTTAGTAATTCGACCTTAAAAAATTTGGTTTCCTTGTTTAGGCAAAATAATAGGGAAAACTTATAGCTTTAGTTTATTATATAGGATTGAAGTAGTTTCTAAGCAATTAGATTTATTAAGGTTCTCGAATAAAAATCAGAAAGGAGAAATCATGACTGCACAAATTCCCGATGAATTTATTTTTAAAGGGAAGAAATATGAACTCGTTGGCATAAAAGGTGACGATCTGTTCTCACCGGAAACAGTCGGGATGGAACCTGAAATGATGCACACTGCCAGTTATCGTGGTTTCTATGCAAAATATAGACTCACTCAGGAAGCCCTCTACCTCAGTGAACTCACCATTATAAAACAAAAGAATGGTCCTTCTCCAGACCTTATTAAGGTATTACAATGATAGATATTGCAAGAGTTTTTTCTGTCTTGCAGCAGCTTTGCTTTCGCTTAAAAGATTAAATGAATCCTTATTAAAGGCAGAAAAAGAAATACAAGAGAAACCAGTTGGTAAAGAAGATTTAAAATCCAAAGCGAAAATAATGAGAGAAATTTTAATTCAATTCACTGTTGAAGACAATGAAGAATTAAAATTAAGGAACGGGAAAAATTGCAAATAATTCCCTGAGTTTAGAAACCAACACTTCACCACCCTCGATCTCATTAACGGACGAACCCCCTCAATTGAAGTCGGTTCCAGTATCGATTTGTTATTATTTTGGTTCTAATTATTAGAAGAAGAAAATAAATAAAATTTTGAAGAATGTTCATTTAAGATCTTAGGATTCCAAGATTTAACAACAGGTAAAAATATTAATAGGAGGGAAAATGTTATGAACCAAGTATTATTGGTTTGTGGCTTAGTTTATAATGAATGTGAATATTTTAAGACTAAATGCCAAGGTTGTTATGCGGTTCAAGGTTCTACCTTCTGGGCAAAAGAAATGCCGGGTAAAATTTGCCCTTTATATCAATGTGCCATCAATGATAACCAATTGAGTAGCTGTGGCCAATGTTCTCAACTTCCTTGCAAAACCTTTACCGAATTTAAGGATCCCAATCTATCCGATGAACAAAATGAAAAATCGCTTATCGAAAGAGTAACCAGGTTAAAAAATTAATAGGGAAAATTAAAGATATCAAAGTTAAATGAGGTCGTGATCATGAAGAAAAACCAGGTTACCGAGTATGTTCGAGCCGAAGAGAATCAATACCCATCTGGGGAATGGAAATTTACTGCATTGGATCAAACCTGTTTCCCTATGATAATCCGTGGAACCTTGGTATATGATGTCCAGTTGGACGTTGATACCATGAAAACAGGGCTCAAGAAGCTTCTTTATTACTATCCCCATCTTTCAGGAAGAATGAAAGATAAAAACGGTATCCAATTCACCAATGATGGAGTTCTGTTTACTGTGACCAATGAACCTGGCCTTTTATTAAAAGACGTACTTAAAAAAGGGCAAGACATTGAACGCTTTTC
>DPKX01000187.1 GCA_003542295.1 Candidatus Atribacter hydrocarboniphilus | reverse complement strand
CCTCATGACAATTACACGATTACAGTTATGGTATATTTCGGGAATTTCATCAGAAATCATAATAATCGCCATTCGATTTCGGGCTAATTCATGGATTATTTCATAAATTTCCGACTTAGAACCAACGTCGATTCCAACCGTTGGACTATCAAGGATAAATAATTTTGGATTAGTCGCCAGCCATTTTCCCAACACTACTCGTTGCTGGTTTCCACCAGACAATGTTTCAACAATCGTATCCATAGAAGAAGCTTTTATGCGAAGATCGTTGAAAACTTTATTGCTTTCTTCTTTTGCCTTGGTTTGATCAATTACAAGAAAACGCTTCAGTTGTTCAAGGGTTGCAGCTGTTAGGTTGTCGGTGATGGATTTGGTTCTAAAAAGCCCTTGGCTGTGTCTATCTTCGGGCAATAAGGCAATTCCAAGTTCACGAGCTTTGGCCGGATTGCTAATATGTACCCGTTTATCTTCGAATAATATTTCACCTGATTGCGGATGATTTAAACCAAAAAGAGACAGTGCTAGCTCGGTTCGTCCAGCACCAAGTGGTCCAGTAATACCAACAATTTCTCCTTCATTGACTGATAAGCTAACATTACTGAAATGGGGTTTTCGAGTTAATTCCCTTAATTCGATAATTCGCTTCCCATTTTTAACATCTGGTTCAAATGCTTCATATATTATCTCCCGTCCAGTCATATAGAATGCCAATTTGTTTTCATCTAATTCATTGGCAGCGAAATCACCGATTTTTTCTCCATCTCGCAAAACTGTTATGATATCAGCAATGCGAAATACTTCGTTTAATTTATGGCTTACAAATATCGAGGTAATATTTCTTTGTTTCAGCTCTTCGATAGTTTTTAATAGCGTATCAATTTCTTTTTTAGTTAAAGCTGTGGTTGGTTCATCAAATATAAGCAATTTAGCATCTAAAACCAATGCCCGAGAAATCGCCACAATTTGTTTTTGGCTCATTGATAAATTGCTCACCTGTTCCTTCATATCAATCTTAGAATCAAGACGTTCGAGTTCTTCATTCGCTCTTTGAAGGTATTCTTTCTGGTTAATTAACCATTGTGAATTTTCTACCAGCCAATTAAAAGCAATGTTTTCACCAACAGAGAGATCAGGAAAGAGAGAAAGATCCTGATAGATAACCTGTACTCCCTCACGCATGGCTTGTCGAACGGTCAGTTTTTTGTAGGTATTCCCGTTAATTTCTATTGTTCCACTTTCAGGTGATTCAACACCGGAGATAATACGGATTAAGGTAGACTTTCCCGAACCGTTTTCACCTACCAAACAGTGAACTTCTCCATAGTGTACATCCATGTCAACACCTTTTAGAGCTTGCACACCGGGAAAAGTTTTATTGATATTGCTTAGCTTTAAAATTAATTGTGGTCCCATGATTCTTCCGCCTTAAAAGAGGCTTATCCAAATCTATGCCCAGCCTTTAGGAAGCTGGGCATAGATTTGGATAAGTTTTCATTATTATTAAAAGGAGTTTTTAGAAGGGGAAATCATTCACATTTTCCTTGGTAAGTACCAGGGGTGCGTTGCCATAGATAATACCATCTTCTACGGTCACGCTCTCATATCCTTCTTTACCAAGGCTAATACCAGTTTCTAATGGTTCTCCTTTGAGAACTTTATAAGCAATCATTGCACACACATAACCTGCATCAGCTGGTCGCCAACATTGTGCTTGACGGAGAGAACCAGATTCCAGATAGGTTTTACTCATAGATGGAAGAGTTAATCCGACTACAGCTACCTGTTCTTGCAAACCACGTTCCTCAACAGCTTGGGCTTGCATGATAGTTGATGAAGCGGAACATCCAAACATCCCTTTTATGTTGGGGTAAGTACGAAGGAGCTCTCGAGCTTTATTATAGGCAGTTTGCTCGGTATTGAAATCTTCAACTGGTTCTTGAAGGATGAATTTCAAATTAGGATATTTTTCTGCTGCATAATCGTGTCCGGCCTGGAACCATTGCATGTGGGTCTGCATAGTCAAAGCACCGACCATACCGACATATTCACCTTCGTAGTTCATTTCTCGAGCAAGGCTTTCAAACATCAGAACGCCAAAATCTTCATTTCGGAAAGCTTCCATATCATAATCAACAATCCCTTTCAGCTCTTCTGCTTCATGGCTGATCACGATAATACCAGCATCTTTAGCTTTTTTGATTACCGGAATCATTGATTTTGGATCGTTAGGAACTACCAGGATAGCGTCAACGCCCTTGGCAATGAGGTCTTCAACCATCTGCACTTGTTTAGCAGGGTCTCCACCTTCTGGGGCAATCTGGTATGAAGTGACATCCTCATGATCCTTACCAAACTCTTCAACACCAGTACGCATGTCGTCAAACCAGGAAATTCCTTCATGCTTTGCAACCATAACGATTTCAAACTTATCCTGGGCTAGCACGGTGGTGCTTAAAACCAATAAAACCAGCATGACTAGTACAAGTGCTCGAACTAAATTCCGCATATTTTTCCTCCTTTTTTTGCAACAGTCCTTGATCGGTGTTGCATATAATAAGATGAAACTAACACACCATATATTTATTGTCAATGAAAATTTGAACCGAAAATACGTACTCTTCCCTTTAGGCATCTAGGGTTTAGCTTCTGTTATAAAATGTTCCATATCTGGTCCAGCACCAGCCCAAACCGTGATCGATTTTTCTTCTCCCACATTGATGGAATAATGAGATATACTCGGAGGAACCAAGATCGCATCACCTGTTTCCAATAAATAATACTCCTCTTCGTCGGGAAAATGAATCACGATTTTCCCTTGGATCACATAACAGATTTCATCGGCATTTTTATGACCAAAATCTAAACAGGCACGTTGACCGGGAAGGAGAGTACTTACGGAAAAAACAATTTTATCGGTAAAAGCATAAATCTCAGTACATTCGT
>DPKX01000248.1 GCA_003542295.1 Candidatus Atribacter hydrocarboniphilus | reverse complement strand
ATCAACGATGAGGATCGTTGTAACGGATGTGGTTTTTGTGCACAAGTGTGCCCAGAAGTGGCAATTTCAGTCTATCGGGAGAATGAAAAATGAAAAAAATTTTAATGAAGGGAAACGATGCGGTTGCCGAAGCAGCTATACAAGCGGGATGCGATCTGTATTTTGGTTATCCAATTACTCCACAGACCGAGATCAGTGAATACCTATCGCTGAGAATGCCTGAAGAGGGGAAGGTTTTTTTCCAAGCTGAAAGCGAAATTGCCTCAATATATATGGTTTATGGAGCAGCGGCAGCCGGAAAAAGGGTGATGACTTCCTCTTCCGGGCCTGGTATTAGTCTCAAACAGGAAGGAATCTCTTATTTGGCTTCGGCTGAATTGCCGGCAGTGATCGTTAATATGAGCCGAGGAGGACCGGGATTGGGAAACATCCAGCCCTCTCAGAGTGATTATTTTCAAGCAGTAAAGGGAGGGGGACATGGGGATTACAAGGTTATTGTTTTAGGGCCATCAACCGTTCAAGAGTTAGTCGATCTGACCTACTTAGCATTTTATCTGGCTGATAAATATCGAAATCCGGTCATTATTTTAGGAGACGGAATGTTAGGTCAGATGATGGAACCGGTGGTTTTTAATAAACCAGACTTTCCTCCATTGCCAGCAAAAGACTGGGCAATCACTGGTAAAGATGGTAGAGAGCGTCAGTATATCCTTTGTTTTGACCTGGATCCGAGAGGTCTGGAACAGTTCAACAATAAAATATTTAAAAAATATCAAAAAATTGAGCAAGAAGAAATTCGCTATGAGGTATTTGGAGAAGATAAACCTGAGATGTTGTTAGTTGGATATGGAACCGTCGCCCGGATTCTTAAGAGCGTGGTCAGGGAAGCCAAAGATTTAGGGATTCGTTTAGCACTTCTCCGACCGATTACTCTCTATCCCTTCCCGTCGGCCATTATTCAGAAATTGGCCCAGCAGGCTGGACGGGTTTTTGATGTGGAAATGAACATGGGACAAATGGTAGAAGACGTCAAATTAGCAGTAAACGGTGCAGTTCCAGTTCATTTCTATGGGCGGAGCGGTGGTATGATTCCATCGGTTGAAGATACCCTGAAAAGAATTCGTGATATTTTAGGGAAGTAAGGAGAATGGCTATGCAGACTGTATTTGAGAGACCAAAAACTTTAATTAATCAACCTTTCCGTTATTGTCCGGGCTGTAATCATGGTTTGGCTCAGCGATTAATTGCCGAAGTTATCGATGAACTGGACATTGCTGATAAAACCATCGGTGTTGGACCGGTAGGCTGTTCGGTTTATATCTATGAATGTTTGGATGTTGATTTTGTTATGGGTGCTCATGGTCGGGCTCCGGCAACCGCTACTGGTATTAAACGAGCACTTCCCGGACGGATGGTTTTTTCTTATCAAGGCGATGGTGATATTGCCGCTATCGGTACCGCAGAAATTGTGCATTGTGCAGTAAGAGGCGAATGTATTTCGGCTTTTTTTATTAACAACGCTACTTTTGGGATGACGGGAGGACAGATGGCGCCCACCACTATTCTTGACCAACGGACGACAACCTCGCCTCGGGGAAGAAAGCAAGACGAAGCAGGATTTCCTTTTAAACTGGGAGAAATGTTGGCAGTTGCCGAAGGGTCGGCTTATATCGCTCGAGTTGCCCTAACCAAACCTCAGCTGATAAAAAAAGCGAAACAAGCTATCAAGCGAGCTTTTTTAACCCAACAAGCTGGTTTAGGCTTTTCTTTGGTGGAAATTTTATCACCCTGTCCTACCAATTGGGCTTTGCCACCACTCGAAGCCGTCCAATGGTTGGAAAAAAACATTATTCCAATTTATCCCCTTGGTGAAATAAAAGTCAAGGAGGGAGTTCCCGATGCACGTTGAAACCATGGTAGCAGGATTCGGTGGCCAAGGAATTTTATTTTTAGGAAGAGTATTAGCGACAGCTGGCATGATTGATGGATATCATGTCAGCTGGTTTCCCTCCTACGGCCCTGAAATGAGGGGTGGAACGGCGAATTGTGTTGTCATCATTTCCGATCAGGAAATAGGATCAACTATCTCTGATCATCCCAATGTTTGTATTGTAATGAATGAACCATCCCTGCGACGTTATGCTCCTACCGTAAGACCGGGAGGGTTATTGGTTGTTAATTCTTCTTTAATCACCCAAAAGTATCATGATTCCAAAATTCAAATATTGGAAGTTCCTGGAAATGATATTGCCGGCGATGAAATTGGCGATCCTCGAACTTTAAATATGGTTATACTTGGAGCCTTGATTGGGTATCATTCAACGGTTAAAGAGGAGTCAATCCGGCAAGCTTTGGAAGAAATATTGCAAGGGAAGAAAAGTAAGTTAATTGATATCAATATGAAGGCTTTCACTGCAGGAAAGAATTCGATACTGAGGAAAGTAACCGAATAGAAAGGATACTGCTTGGAATTCAATATTTTTTCAAAAGATTTTTATAAAATATTTAAGAGAAAATTCCCTGGAAGGGGGGATTATCCATGTTAGTGAGAGACCGTATGAGCAAAGATGTTGTCCTTATTACCAGTACTACTACCATTTTAGAAGCAGAGAAATTAATGAAAGAAAATGAAATTCGGAGACTTCCGGTTGTTGATCGGGACAAATTGATCGGGATTGTTACTTATAACGACTTGTTAGAAGCTGAACCATCTAAAGCGACCACCTTGAGTCGTTTTGAGTTGACTTATCTCCTCAGTAAAATGAATGTAGCTGAAATCATGGAAAAAAAGGTAATCACCATAAAACCCGATATTCCAATCGAAGAAGCCGCTTTAATTATGAAGAAAAACAAAGTCGGTGGCCTTCCGGTGGTTGAGGAAACTCGGGTGGTTGGAATGATAACCGAATCAGATATTTTTGATGTCTTAGTTGAAACTTTGGGGGTTGAGTTAGGTGGAACCCGAATCACTCTTGAGCTTCCTGAAAAACCGGGTGAATTGCATCGAGTTACTGGAATCGTTTCTCAATTCATGGTTAATATTTTGAGTTTGGCAACCTTTTATATAAATGAAAAACCAAATTTACGTTATGTTGTGATACGGATTGCGACTCGCGATTATGAACCAATTGTTGAGGCTTTTGAAGCCGATGGTATTATTGTGAAACATGTCTGGGTTACCCCAATTGATGAAGGAGCGTAAATGTGTTTTTTCCGTATGATGAAATAAAGTCGTCAAAACTGGTTATTCCTGAAATAAAGAGCAGTGAAATTCTCTGTGAAACTCGTTTATTTCAGCTAAAAAGAAATACCTATGTTGATAATTTAGAGCGAATTTTCATCACTCATCCGGGAGCAGTAACAATTATT
>DPKX01000106.1 GCA_003542295.1 Candidatus Atribacter hydrocarboniphilus | reverse complement strand
AAAGATGAGATCCTCACGCCCTCACAAAGCGAAGCCTCAGGATGACACCATTGGCGTCAGATGAGATCCCCACATGGGAAAGCACCGCTCAGGATGACATCACCTCATTAGTAATTCGTTGCTATATTTTCAGGTTAGACTGGTAATATTTAAATACCAATTGGACCTCCCTCTTCAGGTTTAAACATTTGTCGAAGTTTCCGAATCATAATATCAGTCGCATTGATAAAAGCTTCTTCAGTCGAACCACCGATATGAGGGGTACAGATTAAATTATCCAGACATATCAATTCTTTATCACTCGGGGGTTCAGTTTCAAAAACGTCCAAGGCTGCTCCAGCTAAATGACCATTTGCTAACGCTTGCATGAGAGCTTTGTGATCAATTACTTTGCCTCGAGAAGTGTTAATCAAATAGGAGCCTTTTTTCATTAATTGAATGGCTTCTGCTGATATCATTCCCTTGGTCTCTTCGCTCATGATAACATGGAGCGAAACAATATCACTCACCGATAGTAAATCTTCAAGACGAACCGCCCGTTTTACTTCAAACTTAGCAAATTGTTCTTCAGGAATATAGGGATCATAAGCAACAACCTGAGCATTCATAGCTTTAACTATAGCTGCAACTCTCCGACCAATGCCTCCAAACCCAATAATTCCCCAGACCTTTCCTTCTATGGTCCTACCGGTATATTTACTTTTTGCCCAATCCCCGGATTTTAAAAGACTACAGGTGGTAAAAACATATCTCAACAAGCTAATGGCTAAACCTATCGTCAGTTCGGAAACACTGGCAGCAGAAGCTTCAGGAGTGTTGATTACTTTCACTCCTTTATTTTTGCAGGCTTCCTTATCGATATTATCGGTACCAACTCCTGGTCGAGCAACAACTTTTAAGGTTGGTGCATTATTAATAATATTTGCAGTCACTTTTGGTTTTGACCGAACCACAAAAACCTGTTTATCTTGAATTTTTTGAATGATCTCATTCTCATCATCTGAATTTAGAATAGTAACTGTCCCAACCGCTTCATTCAATCTTTTTGCCATATCCTCTGGTACTCCAGCAGCGCACAAGACTCGAATTTCTTCACTCATGTTCATAAACCTCCCAAGCTTTGTTAAGTGCCGCTTCGGTATTTAATGCTTTCCCTTGAGACTTAAAAGCTCGCCCCAGAGTGATTAAGGTATTTGAAATATCAAAGGCATCGACATATCCTAAATGACCAACTCGAATAATTCTCCCTTTCAGCTGACCTTGGCCACCAGCAATGACTATTCCATTGTTACGGAAAAAGCCGGTGATTTTTCCGGCTTCAATTCCTTCGGGTATCATTATTGAAGTGACTGCTGGAGACGCGATTTTTTCATCTTTAACCATTAACTCTAAGCCAAGTGCTTCTACGCCGGTACGAAACATTTTAGATAATTGTAGATGACGCTTAAAAACGTTCTCCAAGCCTTCTTGCTTAATCATATTCAATGCTTCATTTAAACCAAATAACAAGGTTACCGCTGGGGTATAAGGATTTTCTGGAGTCGGCTTTTTAAGCGATTTTAATGCATTAGCTAAATCCCAGTAGTACCTTGGGCACTTTGCTTCTTGATTGTATTCCCAACCTTTTTTACTTACACTGAAGAAACACAAGCCAGGAGGAGTCATTAGAGCTTTTTGTGAAGCGGTAATAACGACATCAATTCCCCATAAATCAGTTTTACAGTCAATCGCTACCAGCGAACTCACCGCATCAACTAAATACAGAACATTATGTTTTTGGCAAACTTCACCAATTGACTTTAGATCCGAGTAAACTCCAGTGGATGTTTCGTTATGGGTAATAAAAACGCCTTTTACGTCCTTTCCAGCTTCACTACTAAGGAGGAGATCGATGTCCTGAGCCGTAACTGCTTTCCCCCACTCACCTCCTAAGCGAATGGGTTGCAGCCCAAATATTTCAGCGATTTTCGCCCATCGGCTCCCAAATTCTCCTATAATCCCAAATGCAACTTTATCGCCAGGAGAAAAGAAATTAACAACAGCTCCTTCCATGGCTCCGGTTCCTGCCCCGGGAAAGACTAAAACGTCATTTTGGGTTTGGAATACATATTGTAGTTTCTCGGTAATATCCTTCAAAAGAGCTCCAAAAGCCGGAACTCGGTGGTGCATGATCTCCTGAGCCATTGCTAAAGAGACTTGTGATGGGACTTGGGTTGGTCCTGGTGTCATTAAAAAGGACGATTTCATGATCTTACCTCCTTGTTCAGCTCGAATTAGGTGATATGAATAACAACAAATAAAACAAAAAAGCCCTCACCCATAGGGGCGAGAGCCTACTCGCGGTGCCACCCTTTTCAGTGGAAAACCACCCTCAATATCTTAACGCATTTTGCGGTGAGAATTTCTATTCTTCCCACGGCTCCAGGGCGGATTCAAGGAACAAAAACACCGGTTCGCATCAACCACCGGTTTTCTGATGTTTCTCCTTCCCTTTACTACTCCCCTTCATAGCCATTTTCTCTATTTACTTTT
>DPKX01000301.1 GCA_003542295.1 Candidatus Atribacter hydrocarboniphilus | reverse complement strand
TCTCCTGGCATCCAAAGGAAGATGAAAAATAAAAAAGAGTATACTGAAGAGATTGCCACGTCACTCCATTCCTCGCAAAGACATTCAACCTTTAACATTTGTTCCTTTTTTTGCTAATTCATCAGCATGCTGGTTCCATTGATCGCCAGAATGACTTTTTACTTTTTGCCAATGAATGTGAATTGGAGAATTGTGAATAAAATCAGCGTAATTTTTGGTTAGGCTTATATTGGTTTTCCACTCTCTGGTAACCCATTTCTGAATTCCTAAATAATCATAATATATGGTTATTTCTGGTATTTTCTCTTTTTGACACCACTGAACCACTTGAATAACAGCAAAAAGCTCTCCTCCCACTTGACGAGAATGGCTAAATTCTTTTGGCACTGTACCAAATAATTCATTTTTAACCTTTTTTTTGTGAATTATAACCGCCCCGTATCCAACCTTATGGTTGTAATAAGACCCATCGACGTAAGCTTCCCATTCATTCATTGAAAAATTCCTCACTCTTTCAATTTTGTTCGTTTATCAATGTTCTATTACCTTGAATATGTTTAAATTAAATCAGGTGTAATTATTCCATCTTTGATTTGGTAAAAAGTAACCGGTATATGCTCTAAATGATACAAAGTCTTTGCTTTTTGAAGGATATTAATAGTCTCAGGATGACATGAGAAAAGAAATATTTGGTTTTCTTCAGAAAGTTGAAGAATAATTTTTGCAGTATTAACTTGTCTAAAAGGGTCATAATTTACCAAAATATCATCTAAGAGAATTGGGAGCGGTTCATTCATTCGACCAAATTCCAATGCCAGGCCGAAACGGATGGATAAATAAACTTGGTCAGCCAATCCGCTGCTCCATTCATTTTCTTTTTTTCTCTGGTGGTTATGCTCCTCCAAATAAATTGTTTGATTATCCAATGAACTGAATAGATGGTACCGATGATTGGTTATCTGTTGTATAAACTGCTGAGCTTCTTTGATAATACGTGGTTGTCGATTTTGTTCATAACTATTTTGGGTTTGTTTTAAGAAGTGACGAACTAATACCAAGGTTGCCCAGCGTTTTAAATAGTTGTGTAATTTTTCTCGAATAAGTCGCTCTTCAAAAAGAAGTTCCCCCAGGGTTTGGTTGTTTTCCAAATATGTCATTCTTTCAATAATAGCTCCTTTTTCCTGCTCATCTTGACCAATCTTTTTAATAAGTTTATTGAGTTCCTGCTCGAGGGATCTTTTTTCTTCATGAAGTTGGAGAGCATCAGTTTCTTGTAGCTCTTTGATCAATGAATTGAGCTTTTCTGGCTTTTCGGCAATGAGCAGGAGACTTTCCTTTGTTTCGATCATTTCTTTTTGAGCAGCAAGCCATTTTTCGTGAGCATCGGCAAAAAGTCGAAAATTTTCTTCATCTTTAACCTTTATCAAATTAAAAAGATCGAAAAGTTCCTTCCTCTTTAATAGGAGTTGTTCTTCAATTATTTTCTCTTCCAACTTTTTTTGTTTTATTTGATCTTTTAATAATAAACACTTCCTTTTCCTTTCTATGGCATCTGTATAATAAGCTTGAAGACGGTCAAAACTGGAAATATCTAATTGGTTGCTGATGAACGTTTCTCCACACAATTGAAGAAGATTTAATAATGAAGACTGGGTTTTTTGCAAATAAAGAAAGCGTTGGGCTTCACGATCTTCCTCGCTTTCAAGATAACGTTCTTGTTCTTTAATGCTTTCAATGAATTGAAGGATTAATTGGAAATCATCGGGCAGAGGTGTTGTTGGGAAACCGTTATCAACTAACCAACTTAACCAATTCTCCCTAATTTGTTTTTTTTCTTTTTCAGTTTCATCAAGGTGTTGTTGCAAATCATGTATCATTTGCTGGATTTCTCGTTGTTTTAAAATAAGATTAGCTTGTTCTTTTTTAAGTTCTTGACGGTGCAAAAAGTCCTCAATTTCTCTTTCGATCTGAGTTTCAAAACTTTCTAATTCAGAAAAACTTAAAAAAATCTTGGGAAAATATTTTTGACTGATTTCGTCAATTTGACGATTAATGAGCAAGGATTGCTTTTGTAACATATTGATTTCTTCACCCAATTGGTCAATTTCATCTTTAAGTTTGTTTAATTCAGAAAAAAATCGTTTTCTCAAATTCAGTTGCTGGCTATGATAGTGATAGAAAGAGATAAAAATCATTATTGAACCAATAAGACTCAAGAAAAATAGCCATTCTTTGGAGATCAGATGGTTGGTATAGGAAGAAAAGAAATAAATGAGAATTAGTGGTAAAAATGAAATGATTGACTTTAACCAAAGAGAAGAGGGTTTTGATATTTCTGAAGATTTTTTTGATAAATCTTCGTAACGATTCTTCTGTTCTTGATCTTTATTTGTTAGCTGGTTTATGAGAAATTGGTTTTTATCCAATTCTTGGAAAAGGTAACGAAGTTTTTTTAAGGCTTGTTTTTTATTTTGAAGGTCATCTGAATTTAAAAAAAGGGGAGGAGTTGATCGAAATTGCTTTTTATCAACCATATTGATTTGATTATTGAGACTTTTTTCCAATTCAATTTTGGCATGCAGCTCATTTTGAAAATACTGAATTTTTCCATTTATTTTTAAAAAAGATTTTTTATACTGTTCAACAGACTTTCTGATCTCAAAGGTGATTTTAGTTTTTCTAAGTGTATCACGAGTCCATTCAGGACCAAGCTCGGATAATTTTTGTAAAAGGTCGTTTTTTAGAAGAAAGTTTTGTTTTTTTAATCTCGAATGTTCTTCGAGGAAGGAGAGGTACTTTTCTTTTTCTCCAATGCACAGCTCTATTTCATTCTGGTGTTGGATAATTTTTTCAAAACCAAGAGATTTTTCTATTTCGTTTTTAATATTTTCAATAGCTTGACTCAGGTTTTTCTTATTTAATTCCAATCCTTCAATTTCATGTTTTATCTTTTCTAATTGTTTTATCCCTTGTTCGGGGAAAAATTGAGCAAATTTAAATTTTTCTCCATTTTGTTTAGCTTCTTTAAATCGAAGCCAAAAATTTTGAACTTGTTCCAACTTATTAATGAATTGCATACGATCTCGAATTGCAATCTCTTTTTGGCGGTTTCTTTTAATGTTTTCTTCGATGATTTCCAATTTTTTTTGAATTTCAATATATTGAGATGTTTGTTCCTGTAAGGATTTAATTTTGTAGTTAATTTCGTTCAAATTTTGCAATGTTTGGTTAATAATAGGGATTCGTCCTTTTTTGGTAAGGAGATTGTCAAGTTCTCGATCAATTTTTTTTAAAAGTATAGGGAAGGAGGTTGCTCCCAACCCGGTGCCTGCAGAAAAAAGACGGCTTTTAATATTTTCTTCTGACAAAATATCAAGACCTTGTAAGTCTTTTAAACCAATTGCAAAGATGCGTTCATAGGTTTCACGATCGATATTTCCCAGTGAATTTTTAAAGATATTGTAATCAATAATATTCTCGTGTTTATCTTTTATTGTCCATTTTGAATGATTCCATCCAATATAAAACTCACGACCATCTCTCATTACAACAATCAAACGGCCACCATGCGTACCGTTTCCAATAGGTAAATATTCTTTCCGTTGTTTCCTATGGGAAGAAAAACCAAAGAGGCTAGTACGAAGAAATTCCATAAGGGTGGTTTTTCCACTTTCATTATTCCCAATTATTACAATTAAACCCTTGAGCAGGTTATTCATCCCTTGCTGGTTTATTATGCCAAAACCGTCACAATATATACTTCGAATTTTCATATTGTTTCCACAGTATTTTCCATGAGTTTAATATTTTTCATTACTCAGTAATTCTTCCAGGCCGAATAATTCGGTTTCTTTTAGAAGATCGAGACTATTATTATTTAAAATAGCCTCCATTTCATGACGAATAGTATTCCATTCTGGTCTGCGGGTAAGTATCGCTTTTAAAGTTTTTTTAAGGTCAGGTTCTTTCCTGGTCTCATCAATGGTTCGCAAGAAGTCGCCAACAAAATCATCAATCAAGCGTCTTTGCTCGATATTGACCGGTGGTTGAGTTTGAATGAGGATAGATTCTATCCAAACGAACGAATTTTTTTCATTTTCTCCTTCACGAAGATGGGCAGTTAAATCTTTATCGGTATCAATTTTTTGCCGCAGGATCAGATCGAGCTCTCCCATCCCTTTTAGTGTTAAACGGAGTATGGCGTGCCGACCATCTGCCTGTCGGCGGGTGTCTTCACGCTGTTCAATCAATAGAGCCAACAAATCATCCAGATGGTTTAGATTAGAAATATCAATTCCTTTTTGGAACCAGCGAACAATATCGGTTGGATAAAAATTGTATTCAACGTCTTGGTTTTCATAAACTTGAACCAGATAACAGCCTCTCGGGCCGTTTTCATTTATATTGCGCCCTTGAGTATTCCCAGGATAAAGAATAACTGGATGTTGTTTTCGAATAATCGTAGGTGTATGAATATGTCCTAATGCCCAATAATCAATTCCAGTGCTGATAAGATCTTCAATTGAACAGGGGGCATAGTTATCGTGGTTGGGCATCCCTCCGACGTTACAATGAAGAATGCCAATTGAGAATACTTCATTGGATGACTTTTGATACAATTTTGCCAAGTTGTTCATATTGGCTTTTTCTTGAAAACTAATCCCGTAAAGGTGGACAATTTCTCGATGGTTTTTGATAATAGGAATTAAACTGACTTTATCCCCAGGAAAACGGTAAATTCCTTGGGGCAAGGTAATTTCTGGTTCCCAACCCGAAAGTGGGTCATGGTTTCCATGAACTAAATAGCACTTTATTTGAGCTTCATTAAGTTGCTTCAACATTTCTCGAAATCGAAGTTTGGCATAGAGGCTGCGATCGACACCGTCGTATATGTCTCCTGAAATGATTATAAAATCACACTTTTTTTGAATTGCAGTATTAACAACCCCTTGGAAAGCTTCAAAAGTAGCTTTACGAAGAATATCAGCTACCCAAGGTTCAACTGAGTGAATTCCTTCAAATGGACTGTCTAAATGCAAATCGGAACAATGTATAAAACGAAAGAGTGGTTGTCTTCCCATTTCCAGCCTCTTTTCTAAGTATGGCTTCCTCTAATGGTATTCAATTAACTCGCCGATTATCAATTTACTTTGGAATTGTTATGAAGTCAAATGACTCATTTTTTGTTAATAAATATCCGTTGCTCGGGTTGCTTTAAAAAAAATTGATGATGATTGAAAATTTACCCTATCATTTTAATCCTCTTCCACAAATGGGATATTTTAAGTTCTTTGTTTTTATTTATATTCCTTTTC
>DPKX01000217.1 GCA_003542295.1 Candidatus Atribacter hydrocarboniphilus | reverse complement strand
TACCCTTTTTTAAATTCTTTTCTTCAAACAAATCAAGTATATTTCCTATTTGTTTTTGAATCGTTGCTGTTGTAGCATCTCTATTTTTCTTTTTAATTGCTTCTGAATCAATTGGTTTATTTAGCATGGTACTTATTGCTTCTGCAAGGTGCTGTGGGTTTTGGGGTTCAATGCAAATCCCTTCTCCGAAGTGATTAATATATTCTTCGAAACAACCAACATTGCTTGCAATGACTGGTACACCGTTTGAAAAAGAGACAGAGGGGCCATGAGATGCAGTTGCCTCAAAATAGGGAAAAACGGAAGACTTTGATTTTGAAACGAGGTGTTCAAATTCATCTTCAGTTAAAAAAGTATTGATTATCCTTATCCTACCCTCCAGTTCTGGGTAATTTTTCAAAGGTAATTTTTTCAAATCACCTTGAACTATCATAAGAACTGTTATTGCTTTTTCTCTATAAATTAAACTCAAAGCCTGAAAAAAGGTATGAAAATCCTTATAATTATCAATTCTTCCAAAAAAAATTAAATCGAATTCTTTTTTCTTGTCGTTCTTGGATAGGGGTTTTAATTCCTTCTGATTTTGAGATTTTAGTGCTGTAAGTGGTATCAAAGGAACAGAAAACAGCGTTACTCCCGATTTGGGTTTTCTTGTTGCCCTAAAAATCTCAAGGGCTTTCGAATAGGTGAATTGGATAGCATCAACATTTCTTAACATGAAGTAGTTGTGTATAAACGATAAGAATTCGAAAAGACTCTGGCGTGAAACCCCATATTTTGCCCTTTTAATTGGATCATGGAAAACGTAAATACTTTTTACTGACGGCATGCTTTTTTTAAGAGAGAGAAGAATAGGTAAGTTGAATAAATGAAGAGAGTAAAAAACCACTAAATCAGGTTCCAGGGTTTTTATTACTTGTATTGCCCTCTTTAATTGTTTGACTTTTATTAAATTTTTAAAATTTTGCCCTTCTAGTTCAAAAACATATTCTTTTACTGAATCACTTATTTCGGAAAGGTGGTTTTCTTTGCCAGTTAACAGAAGAGTCTCCGATAAGACTGAAAGAGCATTAGCAAAAGCTATCCCTGCAAGACCCATTACTCCTTTGCAAGAAAGCAAAACAACCGCAACCTTCATATGCCTTGAGTTTCCTTCCTAATAATCAATTGATTATATAAGTTTGTTATGGTTTTGTAGTTTTCAAAAGCAGAAAATTTAGTTTCTAATAGCTTTCTACCATTTTTACCCATTGCATAACGAAGGTACGAATCCTCGAAAAGCTTGCTCATGCAAAGAGAAATCTCGTATTCATCGCCAACAGGACATAAGAGACCGTTATAACCACTGATGACTTCTTCAACAACTCCATCTACAGGATTGGAGATAATTGGCAAACTGTATTTCATCGCTTCCAAAATTGAGATTGGAAGTCCTTCCTTGCCAGTTGTTAGAACAAATATGTCTGATGAGGCAAGAAACAAATCGATGTCTTTCTGAAAACCCAAAAATAAAACATCATTTGGGAACTCGGTTTTAGAGACTATCCCCTTTAGCTTTACGCTTAATTCTCCATCTCCTACAAAGATAAGCTTAGCCTTGGGACAGATTTTCTTGAAATGAATAAAGGCATGTAAGAGGGTAACAGGATCTTTAGGTGGTGATAGCCTTGAAGTAGAAAGGAGGACAAAATCATCTTCTGTTAATGATAGTTTTTCCCTGGCAGTGATTCTTGAATACTTTATTTCCAGATCTCGTAATCCGTTATGAACCACTTCTAATTTCTCAAGTGGTGTTACATTGTCTTCGGATAATGTTCTTTTTGATTCTTCAGCAACTACAATTACTTTTTCGCACCAATTAGAAGCGAATTTTTCCGCCAATTTGTATAAAGGGTTGAGTAGAGAATCAAATTGTCTATAAACAACTAAGTGGTGAGTGTAAATACAAGGAATCTTTAGTTTGTAACAGGCTCTCCTGAAGATAAACCCTGATTTTGGACCGTGCGAGTGAACAAGGTGGTATTGATGGTTTTGAAGAAATCTGTAGGCCTCTCTATAAGCCATAAAGTCATAATACGGATTTACTTCTCTAACCAAATATTTTGAAAAAAAACATTGATGAGAATCCTTTATAAATTCCTTTCCAAGATCATTTTTTTGGATGCCTGTAAAAATGTCCGCTTCCCATTCCGTTTGATTATTAATGAAAGCGGCAAGATCAATTACATGTTTCGCAACTCCTCCGAAACCTGCATGTGTTGTTGTAAGTAAAACTTTCTTTTTCATAATGGACCTTCCTCTGCTGTAAATTCCATACAATTTCCTGGAAATCTTTTTCCCCTGCATCAAGAAAAGCTTTCATGAAGAATATTACTTCGCCCCCCGCATGCCGAGCATGGTTTCGGCGGTTTTCAGGATGATCTGGATGTCCAGGAGCGCGTCGCGGTTCTTCAAATAATAGAGGTCGTACTCCAGTTTTTTCTTCGTGTCCTCGATCCCCGCGGCGTAACGGTAGTTGATCTGGGCCCAACCGGTGATGCCAGGGCGGAGCCTGTGACGGTAACTGT
>DPKX01000247.1 GCA_003542295.1 Candidatus Atribacter hydrocarboniphilus | reverse complement strand
TTTTGTCAATTTTTTTCAAATAATTTGAAGATTTCAGCTTATTCGGGTAGAATCGTTGGGTAATCTATTGTTAGAATCTTCAAAACAGGGGTGTTAAAAATGCATGAACGCCGATTTCAAGGTGATATTAATCGTCTACGCAACCCTGAACGGCTGGAGCGCCTTGAACTGAATCGGGTGGTTAACATTGCCACCGAAGGAACTTTTTTTCACAGTATTTTAGATGTTGGAACTGGAAGTGGGGTTTTCGCCGAAGCTTTTTATCAGTTTGGTTATGAAACTGTTGGAGTCGATGCCAATCCAGAATTTATCCCTCTTGCCAAAAAAATCGCACCCCAGGTTCAATTTATAGAAGGATTGGCAGAAGCGCTTCCTTTCCCGGATGAGTCCTTCGATCTGGTTTTTATGGGGTTAGTCTTTCATGAAACTGATAACCGATTTAAAGCTTTACAAGAAGCTTATCGAGTAACCCGGTTTCGGTTAGCCATCCTGGAGTGGCCATATCATATCCAAGAGTCTGGTCCACCAATTGCTCATCGAGTTGACAGAGATGAATTAAACCGTTTGGCTGATCAAACTGGATTTTCTCGAATCAAAGTCTTTGAATTAGCACATTTTCTTCTCTATCGACTTGAGAAAAAATAAAATATACCCCTCCCTAAACCTCTCCTAACAGAAATGAATTTTTTCTTCCCTTAATTAATGGCTTAAAACCATTTTGAGCTCACTCAGCCACCTTCTTCAGCTTTGCTTGTTGTATCAACTTAAGAAAATTCTCAACGAAGCGGGGATCAAATTGGTATCCTGCTTGATCTTGGATTTCCTGGCAGGCTTGTTTTTCAGTCAACGGAGCTTTATACGGACTACCCCTTAGCATCACATCGTAGGCTTCAACAATGGCAAGAATTCGAGCTAATAAGGGTATTTTTTCACCTTCGAGGTTTTGAGGATAACCCTGACCATTCCAACGCTCATGATGGGCAAGAATCGCTTCGGCTATTGGAGCTAATTCGGGAGATGAATTGGCAATCCGATATCCGATTTCAGAATGTTTCTTAATGCTCTCCCATTCTTCTGGAGTTAGCTCGGTAGTCTTATTAATTATGTCTTGAGGAATGGTTATTTTCCCTAAATCATGAAAACGAATCAACAGATTTAACTGCTTTTTTTCGTGCTCGGATAAACCAAGTTCTTGAGCAAAAGCAGCGGATAAGTTGGTTAGATTTTCCGTTTGTTTTCCATTTTCTCTGGATGTCTTTTCCAGAACATCCTCTAAATAGTCAAGAATTCTCTGGCGGTTGGATGGACCCTCATCCAGCTTCTTTCGGTACATTCTTTCTTCGGTGATTTTTAAAAGCTCTTCTATAGTTCCTCTTTTTTCTTTGATTGCGTATCCAACTGAAATACTCAGGGGAACCGGTTCGTTATTTTCTTTTAAACATGCTTCCTGGATCCTTTTTTCCAGTTCTTTTAAATTTTCTATATTGACAATAGCGAGAAGAACAATAAATTCATCTCCACCCCATCGAGCAATTAAGTCTTCTTTCCTGCAAGATAGTCTCAATATTTCAGCAACTCGTTTCAACAACAAGTCTCCTGCTTGATGTCCAAAGGCATCATTAACCAATTTTAAGCCATTCACATCAGCAAGGAGTATTCCAATTTGAATTTCTCTACTTCCAAAAAGCCTTTTGAGCTCTTCCTCAAAATAGGCTCGATTATAGAGGCCAGTTAAGGCATCATGAAAACTGAAGTATCTCATTCTTTTTTCAAAATTCTTCCGAATTGTAACATCATAACCTATTTCCACAACTCCCAAAATTTTATCCTGGTTATCAAAAACCGGATAAGAACGTAACTCAAAGGTGCGACCATCTGGGGTTTCTTTTTCATTAGTTTGCTTTTCACCAGTGGCAAATGTTTTTAAAACCGGACAATCTTCGCAAGGTTCTGATCTTTGATGCCAGATTTCATAGCAATGAAGTCCAGTAATTTCATCCAATTTCCGATTAACTGAAATAGCTGCCGCAGGATTTGCCCAACTAATGGTGAGGTCCGGACTGTTATAATAAGCAACCATATCATTCATCGCTTGAAGAATAAGAGATTTTTCTTGTTCAGTCTTCAACCATGCTTCCTTGATTTTCAACTGCTCAGTTATTTCATTGAAAACCATAACCTTTCCGATATAACTTCCGCTTTTACCTATAACTGGGGAACTATAAACACTCAGATAAATATGGTTTTTATTATCCCCCAGGTCAACAATTATTGGATCATTTGATATTTGTTCCAATTTCGACCAAATAGGAATGGAATTTTCAGCTGATTTTCCAATAATTGAATTGGTGAGATTTAAAAAATTTTTTGCTTTTGGATTAATGTCAACGATTCGATTGAAAATATCAAGAAATAAAAATCCGACCTCAAGTTTATCAATCAAAGTTGCTCGAGCGATTGGAACCATATCAATATATTGATAGCGGAAGGAAAACCAGATAAAAATTAAGACCACAGCACCAAATATTAGGGGAGTCAAATCGCACCCAGAAAAAGCCTCTGGATAAAATATATACAAAAGGTGCCCAAAGAAAGGAAAAATAGATAGTGTCAGAATTTGACGAGCTTTTAAAGAAAGTTCTTTCGAAGACTTTATTAGAAAACGTAGATAAAGGAACGCCCCAATACCAATTAAAGTATAACTGTAAATTACTTCTATCCAAAACCATGGTCCGTGAACGAATAGTGTTCCTGACCCAAACCATCCTTCTGTTTCTTTTAAACTAGCCCAAAGCCAATGATGCCAACTATTGGTTGCAGCCATAGCCACTGAAATTACCGGTAATATACAGAGAAGAATGATTCTTTTTCGAGTGAGTAATTTTTCCAGACCAGTAAAATTAAAGAAAAAAAAGAATAGTAAGACTGGTGCTGACCATTTTAAAAATTAACGATACTTTTGGACGTAGTTTTGAAGACCAAGTAGTGGTTGAATTTAGAATCATGAATTTATTTACTTCTTTTCGTCCTCACTGGTGATGTAAAAAGTCACACCTTGACTGGATGGTTTTGGGTGATTAATATTTTGACCTTCTTTCCTACAATATTCAAACCAACTTCTAAATTGATCGATTTTTTCTTTTCCTGCAAAGTGGTCATTAAAATGGTGGAGCTCATAAAAATTATCGTGGTTCATCTGACTATTTTTCCAAGTACAAGAACTAATAAAAAGATGTTCAAAATTTATCAATATCCCTTGAATATTGGGCAAAAAACGATAAAGTGACAAATCGATTGACCATTCATGTTTGCGAATTTCTTCTTGGTATACATCCAAGAAGACTTTTAAGCTCTCATAGTTAGACTTAGCCAAAGATATCCAAGAAGGATTTATTTTTTCAATTTCTGGCCAGTTGGGGTCTAACATTGCAAATTCAATTTTCATAGGGCTTTTCAGATTATCTTGTAAAATTGGCTTGAGTACATCGTTAATTAAAATCGACCCATGCTCTAACGAGCTATCTAACCACCAAATTGTACAAGGAGAACCCTTTTTAAAAGCATTTATAATACACTCTTTGATATCCGGCTAGGCATTATAAAAATTATCATACTGTCGAGAACGCTCTAAAACGGTTGGTGGATTTAAAATTTCAAATAAGATTTGAAGAATGAACCAACCCAACAGAATAATGACTGCAATTTGTATGAATTGGGCGATTGGACCGGGAATAATTGACAGTACAACGCTAAATAAGAATAGGATGTAAACCAGTATTTTGCGAAATTTAGAATAATTTCTAAATAGATTTATATCCAGTCTCAAAGATAACCCCTCCTACCAGAGTTAAATGAAGAACAAATAAATATCTCATTAGTTTTGTTATCGGTATTTAAGACTTAATCTTTAACAAACACCAGTCTCATTCTAAGAAAATTGCTCTTACCGGTGCCCCTGATGTCCCTTTTACCTTCATAGGAAGAGCAAGAAGAATACCTTCTTTTTGAGAGATGCGTCGAACATTGACAATGGGAGCCAACAAAAGAGCGCCTGATTCAAAGAGAGAACTTAGAAGACTGCCCTTGGTTTCCTCATCGTCTTCAGACCAAGAAGCTTCTATACAAGTTAAATCAACCCCCAATAAAGCAATTTTTTTATCGATAATCCATTGAAGAGCTTTTCTATCTAAATTTGGTGAATCAAGGACAAAACCTGGCTTATTCCACAGTTGGTCCCAACCGGTACTTATCAACAGGGCATCACCTGGGTTTATTTCTGGAGCAAATTGAGCCAATAAATCGACGGAGATCAGGGCTTTTGGTTTCTGATTGGGGAGTTGAATGACCTTGGCAGGAAGAATGCATTGATTCAAAGAATGCTGGTCAATATTTTTCCCTTTGGTTAGAACATGAGATCCGGCTTCTAAATAAGTTCCTGAAATGGTGCTAACCGATATTTTTGAAGCAAAAAACCCCTGGTTTTCTACTGTGGCAATGGTACTGATTTCTACCGGTGGAACAACCTTTTCCATGCC
>DPKX01000027.1 GCA_003542295.1 Candidatus Atribacter hydrocarboniphilus | reverse complement strand
TTGTATGATTTCCTCGGCTTTTTTCTTCCATGAAAACCAACTTTCTCCAGGAGAAACCAGGTAACCCATAAGCATCCCACTCAGCAAGCCGCCAATATGAGCACCATTATCCACCACCGGGGTTATAAAACCGATAAGCAAATTAATAAGGATAAAAGGAAGTAAGCTTCTGGTGAGCCTATTTAAAGATGTGTTCCGATACTTCAGACCACTAGCAAATAATGCACCAGCCAAACCAAAGATGGCACCGCTGGCTCCTACACTCACATTTGAATAATTCATTAAAAGCGAAAGGAGACTCCCACCAATACCAGTGATAATGTAAATTATAAAAAATTTTTTTGCTCCATAAACTCCTTCAGCTAATCGACCCAAATTATAGAGTGCGTACATATTAAAAAAAAGATGCCATATACTTCCGTGAAGAAACATACACAGTAGAAGTCTTTGCCATTCTCCTGAAATAATGAGGGGGCCATATTTCGCACCTAAACGAAGAAGTATCGGAACGGAAAATCCACCACTTATTAATGTTGTAATAAAAAAGACTAAATTCAGCAATATTAAAAAAAATACCATAAAATAAATCCTCAATTTTAAAATTAAAATGCGGGGTAACAGGCATTACCCCGCATTTTTTATATTATGACCAAGCTTAGGTCGTTAGCATTTTTTCCAATTCAGGTCGAACTTTTTCATCGCTGGCAACGTATTCGTTTATTTCCATACTTAATTTAATCAAAATATATGCCCAATATATTCCTAAGGTTATAACACTTAATATAATAACCAAAGCCACACTTCGCTGTGGTATTCGGTAGATATAACTTTCTGAATTATATCCCTTGGCTCCCTTGAGATATGAATATATCTTATCTTTCATGTCGGAAACCTTACTGGTTGCTTTAAAAATATTCGATAAGTATATTGCCAGAAAAACAAAAGCGATCAAGTAGAGAAGGAATGAATACCAACCAACAAATTGGGCAATAATATACAAGACCAAATAGATATAAAATGGCCATGCTTGAACCAAAAAATCTTCCAATCGATTCACAAAAAAACCAATTTCTCCACGGAGTGGATCTTGCAATTGCTCTTTAGCAGAGGTAAAAATATGTTTGGTATTTTTGATATTATTATTGATAACATTCCCCCATTGATAAAACACTACTGCTTGGAGAATGGCACTGATTAATGCAAAAACCACTGCAATGACTATCGTGCCACCTGCCGCCACCGCTCCGGTTGCAACATCTCCGGTTGAAACCTCAGAAACTGCTGCAAAACCACCAATTATAGACACTATTGGTGTTAAAACAATAAACACAACCGCTAAAACAGCAGAAACTACACTTACTCGGTTTTCTTGTAAGAAACCTGAAACTGCCATTACACAACCCCCCTCAACCAGTTTTTGACTCATTTTAAAATACCATAAGAAGGAAAAAATAAAAACCCATCATTAACTATTTTTCGAAAAAGACAAGGTTTTCTCTTCTTTTTCAGAAAATTTTTCATCAACTAATTCAGGAATCCATTTTCCACAGCGACTCCCCCACAGAGCTTTTACTTTATTCTCTTCTTTCAAAACCACAATCTCGCAACTATTGGGGCAATCATCGCAAGTAAAGCTTCGATTTTCATAAGAACGATTTATCACTTCAAAACCCTGGAAAGAAGTTTTTTCTTGTTTTGCAGCTAATACCAAAAGAGCGGCTCCCCACGCACCCATGATTCCATGTTCCTGGGGAACAATAATTTTATACTTTCCTTGGTAAAAATCATGGAAAGCTTGAACAATCCCTTGATTGGCGGCAACACCACCTTGAAAAACGATAGGGTCCAATATGGTTTTTCCGGTTGCCAAATTGTTTATAAAATTTCGAACCAATGCTTCACAAAGACCACGGATGATTTCTGGTTTACCAAAACCCAGTTGTTGTTTATGAATCATATCCGATTCGGCAAATACTGTACAACGTCCGGCAATTCGTACTGATTGTTGAGCTTGTAAGGCTAATTTACCAAATTCTTCTATAGGTATTCCCAAACGAACTGCCTGATGTTCCAAAAATGATCCAGTTCCTGCAGCACAGATAGTATTCATAGCAAAATCTTCAACCACTTGATCTCGAATAATGATTAGCTTAGAATCTTGTCCACCTATTTCAAAAACCGTTCTCACTTCAGGCAGAAGAGTTATGGCAGCTACTGCATGAGCAGTAATTTCATTTTTAACCATATCCGCCCCAACAACGACTCCTGCTAAATGGCGCGCACTTCCTGTTGTTCCCACCCCTCGTATTACACCGCCAGATGGGTAGTGGGATTGTATATATTTAAGACCGGTTTTTAAAGCAGCAATCGGGTCACCGCTGGTTTTTAAGTAACAACTCGAGTAAATTTTCTTATCAGATGTAATTAAAGCAAACTTTGTTGTCACTGAACCAACATCAACCCCGAGATAAAGATCCATTTATATCTAACCTCCAACCATCCCACTTTTAACCATCTTTAAAAGCCAATTTTTGTTACTATTTAAGAGCACGATGCTTTTCGAACCTTTTGTTGGCGACGCATTTCCAAAACATCAACAAAAGCTTCAACTCGGGTTATCATTCCTGCCTCTCCAGCATGTTCATCAATAGCCAAATGAAGTATAGGAATATTGTATTCCCTTCCTACTCCTACAACAATACTTTTTGCAACCGCTTCGGGCATGCAAGTAAAAGGATATAAATGAATGACTCCATCAAAACCTTGCTGGGCATATCGGATAGTACTTCCAACCGTGTCAATCCCTTCTCCACCTACAAATCTCTTAAGAAAAGGTTTAGCTAATTTCCAAGCTTCTTCTTTCTCTCTTGAACGGGTTAAAGGAAAAAAATTAAGAACGTATTCAGCGGTTGAAACTGAATTATCCACTAAGATTCCCATATTTCCTAAAAGCTTTTCAATGTTAAAATTCACCCTAAATTCTTGAGCAATATAAACTTCACCCACGATACCTATCTTGATAGGTTCATTTTTTTCTAGAGTGTTCAGTTGAGATATTTCATGCAAGGCATTGCTCCGTATTTCTTCTAATTGAACAACGGAAGTAATGTTTTTAATCTCTTTTAAGCTTTTTTCAATCAATCTATCAAGTTGTGAAGGGTCTTTTAGTTTCCATCGAACCAGTCGGCTGGTTTTTTCCAATTCCTCAACATATCGAAGAACGTTCCAAGCCAATCGAACCGCCCGATGAATATGTGAAATTGACCATTTTCCTCCAACCATCGTTTTTAAGGAGGAAAAAAAGTTCTTCCAACCATACCGAGGAGAATCAATAAGCACAAAATTCACATCATAGCCCAGATCTTCAATAATTATTCTTTGAATTTGTCCATAATATCCAAAACGGCAGGGACCGACTCCACCAGCCATAAAAATGGTATCAGCTCCCTTTTCTATACCCTCAATAAAATTGCCTAAGGTCACTTTCATTGGAAAACAGGCATTTTGAGGAGCGAGTTTTACCCCTATTTCAATAGTTTTTTTAGTAATTGGAGGTGGAGGGACAATTTCAATGCCCAGTGCTGGATAAAGAACCTCCAGAACCACATTCAGATGAGCAAGATGAGGAAAGGTTGCTTTCAAATGTTTCTGTCCTCCATTTCATCATATCAACAAAAGCTTCCAAACGAGTTATCAAACCAGCCTCGCCAGTATGTTCATCAATCTCAAGGCGTAAATAGGGAATAGAATGAACTTCTCTTCTTAACCACCGTTCGATGAGTTCACCAACCAGCGAATCGGGACCACATTCAAAAGATACTAAATGAACGAATCCTTTTATAGCCGGATCTTTTTGGTATATTGAATAGAGCGCGCTGCCTAATACTTCATTGGAAATCGTCCAAAAGCTGGGTTTAGGAATTTTTTTTAAAGCTTTTCGGATTTTCTTTTCATCTATCATATCACTGGTAACAATTGAATAACCCATAGTATTCATTTTTTGAAGGATATTCATATTAATATAACTATCATTAATCAAGTAACTATGACCTAACAAAAGAATTTTTTCCTGATAAGAGGTTAACATTGGATGGTTATCAACCAAATTTTCAGGAAAATATCCATTAGCAATTTTTTTTCGATACTGAAAATGAGCCTCTTCAGCCACTTGAAGAGCATAGTTTATTTTTTTGTTATTTGAAGTAAATCGTTTCCCTATTTCAATAAAACCTTGTCGCCAACCAATAAAACCCCGGTCTCTCATATTGATTTCATCATCAATTATTCTTTCCTGGGGTATATTGAAGAGATTTCTAACCATATCGGGTAAACCAAGAATTTTCGGGCAATTATATTCATTTTTACAGAAACTCACCA
>DPKX01000157.1:4358-4916 GCA_003542295.1 Candidatus Atribacter hydrocarboniphilus | reverse complement strand
AGGGGGTTAGGGGGATTTGAATTTTCACTGTACCGTCATTACGAGGAGGTCAACCGCTTTTTGGTTGAACGACGTGGCAATCTCATCCACCCACTTCGTCATTCTAAGGAGCGTCTTGTGCGACGTAAGAATCCCATCTGACGCTATCGCCGTCATCCTGAGGATTCGTAATCAGAATCCGTGAGAATCTCATCTTTTGTCTTTTTTTAGCATCCCAATTCCTCAATTCTACGGCTTTTTGATATTCAAGAATCAAGACCTGATTCCAGTTTTTTTGATCTTTTATTTAAAAATGATTCAATGATAAAATAGGGCAAACAAAAACAGTGAGGTATTTCTCAATGAAAGACGAAATTATTTTTTTGGTGGAAGAATCACCAGAAGGAGGGTACGAAGCAAGAGCATTGGGTTTTTCTATATTCACCGAAGCCGATTCCATTCCAGAACTAAAAGTAAACATTCAAGAAGCCGTTAAGTGTCACTTTGAAGAGGATGAATATCCTCTCTATATTCGCCTTCATTTCGTTAAGGATGAAATTATCGTTTTATGAAAATTCC
>DPKX01000157.1:0-4206 GCA_003542295.1 Candidatus Atribacter hydrocarboniphilus | reverse complement strand
TCATTTGGAAATTGATAAGGAAACGCTTGTTGATGAACTGTTCTCAACCAGGTAGAATTATGTTTTCATAATTCTCAGTTTATACATTGAAACTTTCAATTGTGAAAATGTTTAAAACATT
This sequence comes from Candidatus Atribacter hydrocarboniphilus, assembly GCA_003542295.1. Taxonomy (GTDB): domain Bacteria; phylum Atribacterota; class Atribacteria; order Atribacterales; family Atribacteraceae; genus Atribacter; species Atribacter hydrocarboniphilus. Next base: position 4,085 of record DPKX01000157.1, on the reverse strand, counting down.
TAAAATATAAAAGCTCACTTCTCTATAAATTCCATCACCCCTTTAGTTTTTTTCATTTTTATCTCGTGCTGTGAATCAGCAGGAGGGCCTAACTTGATAAATACCATCAAATAAATTCTTTAATCCGTCATCCTGAGTGGTGCTTTCCAGCGTGAGGATCTCATCTTTTCATCTTTTTCAAGAGCGTTCCATTACCACGATCTCATCCGAATTTCCGTTTTTTAATCTAACTTAATTTCAAGAATCAAGACTAGACCCTCAGGATTCTGTTGCAAATATTTATTATTCAAGGTATATATAAAACAAAACATTTAACTTATCCTAAAAATTATGAAAACCAAAAAAGGGAGGATACTCATATGGAGTTGAATCCAAAAGAAAGTTCACCACCTATCAGCTGGAATCTACTCGAAGATAATACCCATATCTTATCTAAAAGTGTTAAACACCTGAAAAAAGCCCAAAAAAATTGGGATTTTCGATTGTATGAACAGATGAAACAACAATTCCAAGAATCTTTAAATAAAATTAAAAAGTCCTGGGAGGCTCTGGAACCTTATATTGAAAACGAAATGACTCTTCATAAAGAATATTTAACCAATGAACAATTCATCAAAGACTTTGAGCACGAACTCGCTGAATCAAACATTCTTTTTCAAGGTAAGTTTCCAGATTATATTTTTCCACCCTATCACCTCCATTTTGATTTGGAAAATTATCAAGTTCTTCTTATCTTGGGCAGGAAAAGTAAACGTTTTTCTGTTTTACAACCACAAGAATTGGCAATTTTAATCGCCAATGAATATAAGGCAATATATAACCGGCGTTTTAATTCTAAGATTTTTCTTAAGGATTTACTTAATGCCTATAAGATAGCCAATTGCCTTTCATTCAAACAAAAGGAAGCTCTATGGGGAAAAGCGGTTTCTCTGGATAAAATTTATGAAATACTCACAGTAAGACGTTCTACTCATCAAGAATATCCGAAAATTCTCTTTCAATTTGAATTAGGTCTTTTAAAGGAAAGATTCGATCTTTCATTGAATGAAGAATATGTATTTGAGTTTGGATTTACTCGAAGTGCAAGGAAAGCTTTAGTTATTTTAGATAGTCAAGGCAGAGAAAGTCGAATCAGTACTTTAACCATTTACAAGGAGGAACGCCCTCATGTTGATTGACGAAAAAGACATCGAGCTTTTAAAAAGAGGAGAACCTCCAATTAATTCTGATATCCTAAAAACTATTACCATTGGTCGTGAACTTTGGCTGGATTTTTTTAAAGAATACTATCTCAATAATTTTATTTACCAGGGTGGAAGCAAGGTCAAGGTTGTAGTTGGATCAGAAGGAACAGGTAAAACTCACTTATTACGCTACATAGAACAAGAAGCACGTGATCAAGGGTACGCCACGGTTTTTTTCTCACTCCGTGATTTTTATTTTAAATTAAATGACCTTACCTCATTGTACAAAATGATAGTCTCACAAATTGATTTAGAAGAGCTGGTCCGAGGCCTTTGCCGGAAAACAGCCAGCATTCTTGGATATGATAGCAATCATTATGATGGATCGGAACGCCTCCTTCCTATAATGGTTGAAGATGGTATGACGAAGATTACAGCGGAAAAAGAAATTCGCAATACTGCCAGTCAAGTTTTTAAAGATGCTGATTTCGGCAGTTCATTCTCAGCATTTGCCTATACAGTAGTTAAAGAACGTATGATAAAAGGCAAGGATGGAACCTTAACGACGGCTTTACGATGGTTGTCTGGTGAAAAGTTAGAGCGACAGGAACGACAAACGACTTATTTATTTGAGAAACTGCAAAAATCGAATGCTCGTTATTGGCTCAATTCTTTGATTCGTCTATTGAAATATGCCGATTGGAGTGGTTTGCTTGTTCTTATCGATGATGTAGATATCATAACCCGCCGTTCTCCAGAAACAGCTCGCTATTATTACACACCAAATGCCATTAAAGATGTCTGCGAGATAATACGACAACTTATTGATGACACAGAGTTATTAGAAAGCTTTGTAATGATATTATCTGGTCGATACCCTATGCTCGAAGATGAAAAAAGGGGATTTAAAAGCTATGAAGCTCTTTGGATGCGTTTACAATCAGGTTTAGTAACAGTTAACCGATTTAATCGTTTTGCTGATATTGTAAACATGGATGATTTCGTAAAAGCATTAGATGACCAATTAGAAACAAAATTAACTTCTAAAATGAATGAACTTTTTACATCGGCAGGATATGAACGGAAATATCTTGAAGTACTCCCTGACACCTCGGCCATGAGTAAGCTTCGCGCCATTGTAATGGAAAATGCCATGTTTATGAAAAAAAAGGAGGGATATTGATATGGTTCATTATAATGAAAATCGTATAGAAGCCATTAAAGTAGTAGAAGCCCTCCGAACTGGAGTACCAACGCGAATTTCGACGAGAACCTTACCGGATCTTCGTAAAAACCTCACCGAAACCCTCCGTGCTGACCTCGATTTATTAACCACCGGAAAAATACCTCATGGTAGATTAATATGGGGTCAATACGGTCAGGGTAAAACCCACGTTTTAACTACAACTGAACATTTGGCTCTTGATCGACAATTTGCAGTGAGCTTCGTCTCACTCAGTCGTGAGGTATCCTGCCATAATCTTTTTCATTTTTACGGCAGGGCTGCTTCTCGTTTAAGGACTCCTGATTCTTCGATGTTCGGACTGGAACGTGCTTTATCGAAAAAACATGCCAGTGATCTTCAAAAAACACCAATACTTGTACCCGACAGATATATACATCCTCTCCCTGCAATTGTTATAGAAAATTATTTACATTCAGCTGGAGAAGAGCAGAACTTGCTTTATGGAGATTTAATGGGTACTCGTATTCCATTGACAGAGTTGAAGCGAATCCATCGTCAGAACTGCTCTGAAAAATTTCCCACTTTTGAAACCAGCTTTCGAATGATTGACCACGCAAAAGCTTACTTTGGATGTTTAGCAGACACGATAGTCTTTTGTGGTTATCGCGGGTGGGTCATTCTTATCGATGAATTAGAACTCGTGGGACGCTTGGGGAGTCAATCCCGACTCAAAGCCTATCAAAATCTTCAATGGTTGCTTAATTGGTTGAATTCTCATCACTATCCAATTTACGTTATCGCTGCAGCAGCAACCAGCCTTCAGAGTGAAATGTGGTATGGAGGGAAGGATGATCGAACCCTTATGCCAAAATTAGCTGAAGAAAAGTTTGGAAAAAGCGCTTATAACGAAATGACGGAGTTTTTTGAATTTGCCCTGAGCCCTCAAAGTTTAGTTGTCACTCCAGTTTCAGAGGATGCGATTTCAGAACTCTTAGAACGAATCGTCGAATTACATGGAAAAGCCTATAACTGGGAGGCAAAGCTTGATGTTAACGCTTTAATTGGTAATTTAGGTGAGACCACACTTCGTACTTATATTCGAGCCACTCTTGAGAGCTTAGATCATCAGTTCCTCTACCATGAAACTATCCAAACCACTCCGTTCAATTTTAAAGAAAAACCTCTAACTGAAGACGATTCTTTTTTTTCTAATTCAAATAACCAAGAAAAATTTACAGAAAATAATAACTGAAGATTTGCATAATCACCATTATTAAACATTTTCTCCTTTTAATACAATGTAATAGGTAATGGTTTCGGAATGAATTATGATTATAGAGGAGGTGTCTCAGTGCAACAACTAAAAATCATTGTGGAAAAGCACCCCGATGGGTATGTGGCCTATCCTTTGGGACTTCGGGGAGTCGTGGTTGGACAGGGAGAGACCTACGAGGAAGCCCTTCAAGATGTGAAGTCTGCTATCCGATTTCACATTGACACCTTTGGGAAAGAAGTCTTCGAAATTGACCCACCAGTATTAGAGGCATTTGTTGCTGAAACCAATTTTAACCAGTGATGGCAAAAAAATTTCCTACTGATGCCCCAAAGCGAAAAGTCATTCAGTCTTTAGAAATTCTCGGTTTCGTTTCCGGATGGTGCGTGAGAGAGAACACCTTGCCATGATTCGAAAGAACCATGATGGAAGTACAACACCC
>DPKX01000156.1 GCA_003542295.1 Candidatus Atribacter hydrocarboniphilus | reverse complement strand
CCTTCAATAAACAGAACTATGGTAGTACTCATTTAGTTTCAAGTAACAGCAAGAATCCAGATGAAGCCATCAAATTTCTCCTTTGGATGGCGACCCCAGAAGCTCAAGCACTTGTATCGGAATGTGGCATGATTCCGTCTAATACTGAATATTCAACTGGTTCTGATTACTACGCAACTTGGCCATTAAATGCGAAATTAGCCAGTTTGGCTGAGGAAAGATATTATGAACCACCAACTCTTGACCCGGAAATTCCTGAGCTTGGAGAAATTAACCGCATAATGATTAATGCTGCTCAGGCTGCTTTTGTTAATCAAGAGGATGTTGCTGACGTGTTAGATGAAGCTGCTGAAGAAATTAAAGCTCTTTTTAAGTAATCTAATTGTTTATATAAGCTCAAGGAGGAGGGATTTGTTTTTCCTTCCTCCTTGAGCTTATATAAATAGAAGAAAATTATTAAATATCTTGGATGGCCTATGAACAAAAAGGAAGCTAAAATATTAAATCCAAAAATAGGAAAAAGGTCACTACCCTACATTTTAGTGTTACCAATGGTTTTGATGATGGCAATTGTTGTTCTTTATCCAATAGTTAAAACTGTGGGGATGAGTTTTTTTGAGAATTATTTAGCCCGACCAGGCGTGAATCCCTTTGTGGGCCTTAAACATTATATGAATTTCTTTAATAATAAGTACTTTGTTAATTCCATTATCATCACCATCAAATATGTGGTAATCACTGTGCTGTTGCGTTTCGTGATTGGTTTAATCGCCGCTCTTCTTTTAAACGAAAAAGTAAAAGGGGTTGGAATTGCTCGATCAATTGTCGTTATTCCTTGGGCAATGCCAGTAGTGGTGGTTTGCCTTTTGTTTGTCCAAATGTTTGATTACCAATACGGCATTTTTAACTATATGTTAGCGACTATCGGTATAATCAAAGAACCAGTGAAGTGGCTTTCGGATAAGGATTTAGCCTTACCAGTTGCCATGTTTGTTAATATTTGGAAAGGGTGGCCATGGGTTGCGATAATGTTTTTAGCTGGATTGCAAGGAATCCAAAAAGAACATTATGAAGCAGCTGAAATTGATGGAGCAGGATATTTTAAACAGTTTTGGTATGTGACTTTACCAACGCTTAGACCGGTTACCCTGACCATTTTTATATTATTAATGGTCTGGACGATTAAGGATTTTGATATCGTATACGTTCTCAATAAAGGCGGACCGGCTCATGCTACCGAGCATATAACTATTTTTATTTATCAAAAAGCCTTTGAAGCTTTGCGCATGGGCGAAGCATCTGCTGCTGGTGTCTTAGTGCTTATCGTAACAATGATTTTTACAATTTTTTATCTTAGACTATTGGATAGAATGGATAGTGAACGATGAGCTTCAAAAAACATAAAATTGTGAGAAAAACAATTGTTTATATTCTTCTGATTCTTTTGTGTTCTTTTGTCCTTATCCCCTTTTTTTGGATGATTTCATCTTCCTTTAAACCCAGAGCTGAAATATTTACTTACCCACCAGTTTGGATTCCCCGGCAACCAACCTTTGATGCTTTTTTAAATCTTATTCGTGAAAAGCCCTACGGGGGTGTTGGATTTGTACATTTCCTCAAGAATACCATGGTTGTATCATTATTTACTGCTGTGATAACCGTTATTTTGGCTTCATTTGCTTCTTATTCACTTTCACGGTATCGATTTAGGGGTAATGCTTCTTTAAAATATATGATCATTTTCAGTCAACTGCTTCCTGGATCATTAATATTAATCCCTCTGTATTTATTGATGAGAGACTTAAAATTGATCGATAATTTAATGGGGCTAATCTTTGCCTATACTTCAATCACTCTTCCCTATTGTACCTATCTCCTAAAGGGATATTTTGATTCTATCCCAATTGGTATCGATGAAGCAGCCAAGGTTGATGGCTGTAGTCCGGTTGGAGCTTTATTTCGCGTTGTTTTTCCTCTGGCAGCACCAGGTATCGTTGTCACATTTACTCAGGCTTTAATCCTTTCCTGGAACGAGTTCATGTTTGCTTTAACCTTTTTAAATAGTTATGAAAACTGGACTGCACCCTTGGCACTCGGTAGTTCTCGTGGTCAATATCTGACTGATTGGGGTTATTTATTTGCTGGTTCGGTGGTGATTACAATTCCTATCGTCATTGTTTTCTTACTGTTGCAAAAGTATATTGTTCAAGGTTTAGTTTCTGGAGCAGTGAAAGGCTAATCTCTTTTGGGTTAAAAATGGTTTAGTAAATAATTTATTAATAGAAATAGCAACCTGGCAAAGGAGGAGATGCAAGATTAGTAAGAAGATTACACTCTCCGAATATCATCCTACACCAAAGTTGGTTGTCAAGAAAACCAAAATTAAAAAATCGAAAATTCCCCTGATAGATGGTCACAACCATCTTGAATTATTAGGAAGCTACTGGATGGAACATTCAGTAGAAGAATTACTAGCGATGATGGATGAAATGAATGTGCAGGTGATTGTTGATCTTGATGGCATGGAAAACGAAGAAATGCTTATAACTCATATAGAAAGATTTAAAGCTAAAGCACCTGACCGTTTTTATCATATGGGGGGAATTGATTGGTCTAAATGGGAAGAAAAAGGGGGAAACTTTGGAGACTGGGCAGCTAAGCGGGTTGAAGAACAAGTAAAATTGGGGGCTTCGGGTATTAAAATATGGAAAAATCTGGGGCTTCATGTTAAAGACCCGCAAGGAAATTTAGTAAAGGTGGACGATCCAAGATTAGATCCAATTTTTGAAACAGCCGCCTCGTTAAAAATTCCGGTATATATGCATATCTCAGATCCAGTTGCTTTCTTTGATCCCGTGGACCAATTTAATGAAAGAATTGATGACCTTGGAGAACATCCCGAATGGAGTTTTTTTGGTCCCCAATTCCCACCTTTTTTAGAAGTTATGGAGCAATTTGCCAATCGGATTCGTCGCCATAAAAAAACCCAATTTATTGGTTGTCATGTAGCCAGCTATGCAGAAAATCTTGCTTGGGTATCTTCTCTATTAGACGAGTGTCCTAATCTAAGTGTGGATATTTCAGAAAGAATCGGTGAATTAGGAAGACAACCCTATTCAGCAAGGAAATTTTTCATACAATATGCTGACCGTATCATTTTTGGTATTGATCGACTCCCTGATAAAGTGTGGTATCAGATTTATGCACGGTTCTTAGAAACCGATGATGAATATTTTAATTA
>DPKX01000130.1:4383-16255 GCA_003542295.1 Candidatus Atribacter hydrocarboniphilus | reverse complement strand
GAATATGACTTCCTGTACGACAAGAATCGGCATTTATTGGCAATTGGGTATAGTGTAAGCGAACATCGACAGGATTCGAGTTTTTACGATCTGCTGGCTTCTGAAGCCAGGTTGGGAAATTTCGTGGCCATTGCTCAGGGACAATTGCCACAGGAGAGCTGGTTCGCTCTGGGACGCCTTCTTACTAACACCGGAAGAGAACCGGTTCTCGTTTCATGGAGTGGTTCAATGTTCGAATACCTCATGCCGCTCCTGGTTATGCCGACTTATGAAAACACCTTACTCGACCGAACCTACCGGGGAGCTGTTGAAAGACAAATTCAATATGGAAAAAAACGGGGAGTTCCATGGGGCATTTCGGAGTCATGTTACAATTCAATTGACGCTCGTCTCAACTATCAGTACCGTGCGTTTGGTGTCCCCGGTCTGGGTCTCAAGCGTGGTCTCGTTGATGATTTGGTTATTGCACCCTATGCATCTATTCTTGCGCTAATGGTTGCACCGGAGGAGGCTTGTCTGAACCTCGAGCAGCTCGCTACCAAAGGGTTTTTAGGAAAATTCGGTTTTTATGAAGCCGTCGACTACACTCCTTCTCGTCAACATCCTGGTCAATCAAGTACCGCAGTCCGTTCCTTTATGACCCATCATCTGGGTATGAGCATCCTTTCTCTGTCCAATACACTCCTCGATCGTCCGATGCAGAAGCGATTTGAGTCGGACCCAATGTTCCAGGCTACAATTCTTTTGCTCCAGGAACGTGTTCCAAAGACGTCGGCTGTCTATAGCCATACCACCGGCCTATCCGATTTATTAACAACCTCCAGTAGCATGGAAGCACCGGTACGTGTTTTCGATAGTCCCAATACACCATTTCCAGAAGTGCAGTTGTTGTCAAACGGCAGATACCATGTGATGGTTACCAATGCCGGTGGCGGTTACAGCCGATGGAACGACATAACCGTCACCCGCTGGCGTGAAGACGTCACCCGCGATAATTGGGGTACGTTCTGCTACATCCGTGATGTTGCCAGTGGAGATTTCTGGTCAGCTACTTTTCAACCAACACTGAAACAAGCGAAGAATTATGAAGTTATTTTTTCTGATGCCCGGGCTGAGTTCCGCTGTCTTAACCGAATTTTCGAAACCCATACTGAAATCACAGTTTCACCGGAGGATGATATCGAGCTGAGACGAATCCGCATTACCAACCGTTCCCGGATGCGAAAATCAATCGATGTCACCAGTTATGCTGAGGTCGTTCTCGCGTCGGCTGCAGCTGATGAGTTACACCCGGCGTTTAGTAATCTTTTTGTTCAGACAGAGATTAACCGCACACAGCGAGCTATTTTATGTTCACGGAGACCTCGCTCAACCGACGAGCATCCTCCCTGGATGTTTCACCTAATGGCCGTACATGGTGCAGAAGTCGGAGATATATCCTATGAAACCGATCGTATGCGATTCATTGGACGTGGAAACACCATCGTTGATCCAGCGGCGATGCACGATTTATCGGCACTTTCGAACAGCCAGGGTTCTGTCATCGACCCGATTGTCTCAATCCGGCATGGGATCATGCTCGATCCAGGAGAATCGGTAATGATATATATTATATCTGGAGTCGGGGAAACCCGCGATGAAGTTTTAAGCTTGGTAGAAAAATACCAGGACCAGTCTCTCGCCGACCGTGCTTTTGACCTTGCCTGGACCCATAGTCAGGTGGTTCTGCGGCAAATCAATGCTACTGAGTCCGACGCTCAAATTTATGGGCATCTTNNCTTGCCAGCTCCGTAATCTACTCTAATCCCTCCTTACGTGCCGATCCGAGCATTCTCAGCAAAAATCACCGCGGGCAGTCCGGTTTATGGGGTTATTCCATATCCGGGGATTTACCCATTGTGCTAGTACGGATTGGAGATCCAGCACATATTGAACTGGTACGTCAACTTGTCCAAGCCCATGCGTATTGGCGATTAAAGGGATTAGCAGTGGATCTGGTGATCTGGAATGAAGATCACTCTGGTTACCGGCAACTACTTCATGATCAGATCATGGGTCTGATTGCTGCCGGTCTCGAAGCTAATTTAACCGACCGTCCGGGTGGTATTTTTGTTAGAATCGCCGACCAAATATCGAGCGAAGATCGTATCTTGTTCCAAGCGGTTGCTCGCGTTGTTATCACCGATAATCGTGGAACACTGGCAGAGCAGATCAACCGTTACCGATTTGCAGAATCGATCATTCCTCCATTCTCGAGAGTGAAACGACCTACCGTCAAATCCTCTCCATCAGTTGAATTGCCCCATCGAGATCTGATCTTCTTCAATGGGTTTGGAGGATTCACTCCCGATGGTCGCGAATATATTATTACTACCAAACATAATCAATTAACACCGGCACCCTGGGTGAATGTGCTGTCAAATCCCACTTTTGGAACTGTTATTTCCGAAAGTGGATCATCCTATACCTGGAGCGAGAACGCTCACGAATTTCGACTCAGTCCCTGGTACAACGATCCAGTGGTTGATGCAAGTGGAGAAGCCTGGTATATTCGTGATGAAGAAAGCGGACGCTTCTGGTCACCCACACCACTTCCAAGACAGGGTACCAGACCGTATATCAGTCGTCATGGTTTTGGCTACAGTGTCTTCGAACATATTGAAAGAGGCATCTACTCCGAGATGTGGGTTTATGTAGCTCTGAATGCACCAATCAAGTTCACGGTGTTGAAGATTCGGAACAAATCGGGTCGAAACCGACGTCTTTCTGCAACCGGATTTGTAGAGTGGGTGTTGGGAGATCTGAAGCCGAAAACGACCATGCATCTGATTACTGAAGTTGATCCCGATAGCGGAGCACTCTTTGCCCGTAACCCTTACCATACCGAGTTCGCTGAACGAGTTGCCTTTTTCAGCGTGGACGATTCATCTCGAACATTTACCTGTGATCGTAATGAATTTCTGGGACGGAATGGTACCTATCAAAATCCTGCCGCCATGAACCGAAAAAGACTTTCTGGAAAAGTGGGAGCTGCACTGAATCCATGTGCTGCTATTCAGGTGACTTTCGATTTGGAAGACGGACAAGAGCGTGAGTTTGTCTTCACGTTGGGAATGGGGCAGGATGCCAATGATGCCAGCCAATTAGTACATCGTTTTCGGGAATCTGACGCTGCACGAGGTGAACTCGAATCAGTATGGCAGTATTGGAATCACACTCTGGGAGCAATTCATGTGGAAACGCCTGATCCAGCTCTCAATATCCTGACTAATGGCTGGCTCTTATACCAGACTGTAGCTTGTCGGTTATGGGCGCGTACCGGATATTATCAGTCAGGGGGTGCCTTTGGCTTTCGTGATCAACTCCAGGATGTGATGGCGCTCATTCACGCCGAGCCAGGTTTGGTTCGTGAACACTTGCTTCGTTGTGCGGCTCGACAATTCCGGGAGGGAGATGTCCAGCACTGGTGGCATCNNCAGGCCGGGGGGTTCGAACCCACTGTTCAGACGATTATCTTTGGTTACCACTGGCAACCAGCCGTTATGTTTTGAACACGGGGGACATCGGTATACTGGATGAATCTCTCCCCTTCATCGAAGGCCGCCCGGTAAAAGCTGAGGAAGATTCCTATTATGATCTGCCCGAACGATCTGAGGAAACCGCTAGCCTATACGAACATTGCGTACGGGCTATCCTGAGAGGCTTACATTTTGGTGAGCACGGATTACCACTGATTGGTTCCGGTGATTGGAACGATGGCATGAACCTAGTAGGTATTCAAGGGAAAGGTGAAAGCGTCTGGCTCGGATTTTTTCTATATGATGTGCTCACTCAGTTTGCCGAGGTTGCCCGCAGGCAGAACGATATCTCCTTTGCCGAACGTTGTAGGAGCGAGGCGATTCGTGTACGTTTGAATATCGAACAACATGGCTGGGATGGACAATGGTACCGTCGTGCATTCTTCGACGATGGAACAGTGCTTGGTTCATCAGACAGTCCTGAATGTCAAATTGATTCGATTGCACAAAGTTGGTCTGTTCTCTCGGGAGCTGGTGATGTTGAGCGGTCAAAGACTGCTATGGAATCAGTGAACCAGCATCTGGTTCACCATGACCAAGCTTTGATACAACTTTTGAACCCCCCGTTTGATAAATCGAATTTGAATCCTGGTTATATAAAAGGGTACGTTCCAGGTGTGAGGGAAAATGGCGGGCAATACACTCATGGAGCAATCTGGGTGGTTATGGCATTCGCTGCCATGGGTGACCAACAAAAAACTTGGGAATTATTTTCTATCATTAATCCCATAAACCACGGAAAAACAAAGGATGAAATGAATATATACAAAGTAGAACCATACGTGGTAGCTGCTGATGTTTATGCGCTTCCACCTCATGTCGGCCGAGGGGGTTGGTCGTGGTACACGGGTTCAGCAGGCTGGATGTACCAGTTGATAGTGGAGTCAATCCTAGGGTTGAGACTTGATGTGGATAAACTTCGTTTTACACCTTGTTTCCCGGTAGATTGGAAACAATTTATTGTCCATTATAGGTATCGAGAAACGGTTTATCATATCACTTTTATATGTTCTTCAGGCGAAATGAAGGTGATAGTTGACGCTATTGAGCAACCCGACCAATTTGTTCAATTGATTGACGACCACCAAGAGCATTCGGTTGAGGTAATGGTTCCCGGATCAAAAGTTAGAGAAGATTGCACTATTCAATAAGTATGATGAAAATTAGTCGTGAAGAATAAATGAATAGCGGGTTACATTTATATTCAAATTAATATAACTCTTCTGTAAAATATTTAAGAGAGACAAGGGAACAATTCTCTATATAAAACCCAAGAAATCCATGAACGACGTGGGCGAATAGCTCAGCGGCGGAGCACTTGCCTTACACGCAAGGGGTCGCAGGTTCAAATCCTGNNCCTTGTAAAATTTTATCGATTTCGTATTTTTTCCAGATTACTTACCACTACGGCAACTACGATAATAATCCCAACAGCCAAAGTCTGAAAATAGGATGAAACATTCAAAATATTCAAACCGTTTTGGACAATCCCTAATAAGATAACACCCAAAAAAGTACCAGCAATGGTGCCCCGTCCTCCTTCAAAGGTTACTCCCCCAATGATAGCGGCGGCTAATGTTCTTAATTCATAACCTTCACCGGCATTCGCCAAAACATTTCCTAAGCGGGAAACTAAAACCAAAGATGCCAAGCCAATAATCGCTCCGCTCAGGGTATAGTTCATAATCTTCAAACGGTCAACGTTAATACCGGAAAGATAGGCGAGTTGTTCATTGCCCCCCATCGCCACTAAACGCCGACCATATTTGGTATAAGTAAGTAAAAAATGGGTGGCAAAAACCATTACAATGACTATAATCATCGGCATGGGAACTCCAAAAACCCGGCCTCGTCCTAAAAATTGAAAATTTCCCTTCATTGAGAGAAATAGACCCTGTGATATAACCAAAGCCAAGCCATAATATACATAATTCATCCCTAGAGTAACAATGAGAGGGACGCATTTACTTTTACTGACAATTACACCATTAATAAAGCCACAAAACACCGGAATCCCAAAACCAATGAATATCGCCAAACCGACGTTCGATCCTCTCATGATCAGTGTACAAATAACTACACTGGAAAGACCGATCATCGAGCCAATTGATAAATCAATCCCCCCTGAAATGAGCAAAAGAGCCATGGCCATGGTTGCAATCCCCAGAACGGTGATTTGTTGAAAAACCGCCAACAAATTTCTCCAGGTTAAAAAACGAGGATTAATCGAACCAAAAACGATCGAAAGCAAAACAATCACAATTAACAGAAAGAAGGTTTGATTCCGTAAAAAAGCAGGTAAACCCGCAGTTTTTTTCTTCAGTTGACCATCACTCTTCGGATTGTCCATCATCAGTCACCCCAAAAGCGTAAGATATAATATTTTCTTCGGTTATTTCATCATCATCCAATTCAGTAATAATTCGTCCATTCTTTACGACGATAACCCGATCACTGAGAGCAATAAGCTCAGGGAGTTCAGAAGAAATCATAATGATCGACTTCCCCTTTTGGGCTAGTTCAGTCATAAGCTTATAAATTTCGTTTTTAGAATTCACATCAATCCCAATGGTTGGTTCATCAAAAATTAAAATATCCACATCTTTAAACAACCAACGGGCAAGAACGACTTTTTGCTGGTTCCCACCACTTAAAAATCGTACTTCTTGGTAGGGTGAAGGAGTTTTTATATCCAGTTCTTGGATGAATTGCTCAACATCGGTTTTTTCAGTAGTTAAGTTTAAAATTGGCCCTGGATACTGATCCAACCCAGCAATTGTTGTATTCTTAATGACGCTTAGATTAAGAGCCAACCCGGTTTTATGACGATCTTCAGTGATCAACCCGATCCCTGCCTGAATCGAGTCTTGCGGAGAGTGAATCGTTATCCGTTTACCCCGATACCAGACCTCTCCACTGATTTTAGGGTCCATTCCAAATAGAGCTCGAATCATTTCTGTCCGTCCTGACCCAACCAAACCAGCGATTCCTAATATTTCTCCTTTTTTCAGAGTAAAGTTGATTTCCGGCGAATGGTGATGCAACCGCAAATTCTTGACTTCGAAAACAACCTCACCAATCGTATTGCGATCTTTTTTATAAAATGCTTCCACCGACCGACCCACCATTTCCCGGATCAGAACGCTCAAATCAAAATCTTTCCCTGGATTTTCATGAGTCGCCACCACTTGTCCATCTTTAAAAACGGTTATCCGATCGGCAATTTCGGAAATCTCCTCAAGACGATGGGAAATATAGATCACACTGATGCCTCTCCGACTGATATCTTTGACTAAATTTAAAACCATTTCAACATCTTTGACGTTAAACATAGCTGTCGGTTCATCCATAATCAAAATCCGAGGTTCATAGGCAAGAGATTTCACAATTTTTACAAATTGTTGACCGCTTGGACTCAATTTTTCAACTGGAGTTTCCGGGTCTAGATTGATCTTTAAGGAGTCAATAATCGTTTGGGTTAACCGAATCGTTTCTTTATAATCAATAAGGCCAAAATGATTTAATCTTTCTCGACCAACAAATACATTTTCGGCAACGGTCATCTGGGGAACTAAAATATTTTCTTGGTAAATAACCTGGATCCCTAATGATTGGGAAAGATAGGGGGTAAGACTTTTATAGGATTTCCCATGGATCACTAATTCACCGCTATCGGGTCGTAAACTCCCGGTAAGAATTTTAATAAATGTTGATTTTCCTGCACCATTTTCACCAACGATGCAATGGATCTCACCCTCTCGCAGAATAAAAGACACATCAGAGAGAGCTTTAACTCCTGGAAAGGTTTTCGATATGTGATGGGCCTGAACGATAAAATGATCCTCAGATCTATATATGGTCATTGGCATCTTTTCCCTTATGAAGAATATGAAAAAAAGTGTCCTTCCTTAAAAAAGGAAGGACACTCGTGTATCTCTTTTTACCTTGAGCTATTCAATGCCACCAATGTAATTTAAAGCCCGTTCATAGTTTTCATCGGTAATTTCCCAGGATATCGCTTCATCTAAATTATCCTTGTATATTGGAATAATCGGAAGAGGTATGAATTTTTCTGGTTGTTTTCCTTTGGTTATAAATTCATAGAGACTCTTGAAAGTAATCAAGCCTTGCAGTGAAACTGGTGCACTCATGGTTGCATCTAATTCGCCCTTTTCAATCATTTCCAGACCATGTGGTCCTCCACCAGTAGCAACGACTTTGACCTTTCCAAATAAACCGGCGTCTTTTAATGCATTGATAACACCAGTTGCCATTTGTTCGTTATTAGCAAAAATAACATCGAACTCGAGACCGGATTGAATGGCATTTTGGGTAACGTTCATTGCTTGCTCAGCACCCCAATCGGTTGGTTGGGTTGAAACCAGCTCTACTTTACCAAATTCATCGAGTGCCTTATGGAGTCCTTGCTCATAAAGTTCGGTAATACCCATACCTGGCGCTCCCATTACATAAAACAGTTTACTTCCTGGATAGGCTTCATTAATATATTTCCCTGCTGCATAACCAATATCATCATATTGGCAGGCCACACAGGAAATGTAGTTGGGGGTATTTTCGGCAGGAAGCGAGTTTTCAAAGGTAATTGGAATTCCTGCAGCATTAGCCATTTCCGCCATAGTCACATCCAATTCGGGAGTCATGGTGAAAACCGATATTCCATCAACCTTTTTAGTGATGAGGTCTTCCATTGAAGAAACAGCTTTTTCCAAATTTCCCTCCGGATCAAGAACAATCGTCTCGACACCTTTTTGTTTCGCTGCATATTCAAAGGCTAAAATTGAATAATTATTCCAAATGTCTTTTCTACTAAAAGCAATATAACCGAAGGTTAGCTTTTCATTCTCTTCGGCAAAAACAACTCCGAAGACAAGAAGCGAGAAGAGCGCGACTAATAAAACCACACCCAATCCCTTCACTACGGGTTTTTTCATAATATCTTACCTCCTCATAATAATATTGATACTAAATAATATTATACCTTTAATTGCTAAATTTCCAACTGGAAATCGGTTTAGAGCATCTCAGCACCTACAATTAATTTAACAATCTCGTCGGGAGTAGTTTGTTTTTTTATCCTTTCACCAACTTTGATCCCACCTCGTAAAACGACAATACGATCAGCAACGTTAAATACGTGACGCATATTGTGGCTAATAACAATTACCGAACACCCTTGTTCCTTTAACTTCAAGATTAAATCTAATACTTTTCTTGATTCCTTAACACCCAAAGCAGCGGTCGGCTCATCCATGATAATAATTTTTCCACCCCAGGGCATGATCCGACCAATAGCCAGTGACTGTCGTTGCCCACCCGATAAGTACCTAACCATAGTACTTAGGGAAGGAAGCTTAATACCTAACGTATTCAAGGTATTTACTGTTTCTTCAACCATCCTTTTCCTATCGATAAAAATATCCAGTTTCCCATGAGTTGGTTCTCTTCCCAAAAAAAAATTCGACGGAACATCACGAGTTTCTATCAATGCCAATTCCTGGTAAACTGTTTCAATCCCTAATTCCCGAGCTTGAATTGGAGAGGCTATTTCGACCGGTTTCCCCTGCATATAAATTTCTCCAGCGGTTGGAGCATGAACTCCGGCAATAATTTTTATTAAGGTGGATTTTCCTGCTCCATTATCACCAACAATGGCAACGATCTCCTCTGGAAAAACGGCAAAATCGACATTTTCAAGAGCATGAATCCCACCAAAGTATTTACAAATTCCTTTCAACTCAAGAACTGGTTGAGCATTTTGAATTGGGGTAAGATCCTTCTGCCTTTCTTCATTCATCTCATTGTCCCCCTCAGATTCGTCTTTTCCGATACTGGTCGATCATTACCGCGCTAATTATTACAGCACCGATAGCTGAGGATTGCCAATAAGCAGGAAAACCTACCAGTACTAATGCGTTACGAAGAATTTGCATAATGGCTGCTCCCACTAACGCTCCCCAAACATTTCCCTCTCCACCATTCAGACTAATGCCGCCAATAACTGCCGCAGCAATGATATCTAACTCATATCCTTGAGCAGCTGTTGGTGCTGCTACCCCCAGACGAGAAGTCATAAGAATCCCACCAACTGCAGCAAATAGACCGGAAAGTGAATAGATTACATATTTTACCCGCTTCGCATCAATACCAGCGAGCGATGCCGCATATTCATTTCCTCCCACTGCATAAATATGATATCCACCCTTGGTTTTGCTCAAATAGATGTATGAAATAATGACAAAGAAAACCATGATTAATGCGGGAAGAGGAACTTTCCAAATGTAAAAAGCTAAATCAGTTTGGCCCAAAAAAAGAAATCCTCGAGGCAAATCCCTAATCGGCCAACCACTAGTTAATCCGTAACAAAATCCCCGCAGAATGCTTAACATACCCAAAGTTGCAATGAAGGGTGGAAGCTTTGCCTGGCTTACTAAAATTCCGTTTATGAAACCAATAAATACTCCGAATCCTAAACCAATCAGAATAGAAACCAAAACTCCTAAACCATAGGAAAGCATCATAGCAGTCATAATACCGGCAAAAGCCATAGTTGAGCCTGAAGAGAGATCAATCCCACCCCCAATAATAACCATCGATTGGCCAAAAGAAGCAATTGCAATCCAAGAAAATGCTCTCAGAACATTAAAAATATTATTGGCAGTTAAAAAAGTTCGGGTAAACGAACCCAGTAAAATTATCATTAAAAACAGAATAAGGATAATTGTGGTCAGTTGATTGTTTAAAAGCTTGCTACCGATTCCCGGTTGCGGAGATGTAGTGGTTTCCGCATCAGATTCGGTTTTTGGTGTTGGCATTATACACTCTCCTCTGTTTAGGAGAAGAACCTCACACTCGAAAAGCGTGAGGTTCTTCTTTCCCATTTTCCCTCTTGTACTCTATTTTCAATTCGGAGAAATTGATTTCTATGAAGTAGTCTTCTTTTCTTGGGCTTCATTCATTTCTCTAATTAGAAGGCTGGCGGAAGAGGTTTTGTAAAGTCTTGGGTTTCCCAAGCTTCAATCATAGCATCTACATTCTTGATGGTTACAATATCCATACCGGAGTCAGTCCAGCTTTCATACCGTTTATTATTAACAATATAGTCGTAGAGCATCTGAATGGTATCATATCCCCATCCCCAATATTTTTGTCCCACCAGACCGGATAGATATCCATCTTTTAATAGTTCTAACTCTACTGGTAAGGTATCAAATGCAATCGTCTTTAAAGTACCTGCCTTGGCTGCGGCTTCCCAAAGGGGCATAGAGCCTCTCTCAGCAAACAATGGCCACAAACCTACAAAAAACCATCCATTAAGATCAGGATTGGCTTGCATAACTTCCTCAACCACCTGAACTCCTTTGTTAATGTCATCATCACAAGCAACGGTGGTGACGACCTTGATATCGGGGTAATCTTGAATGCCATCTTTAAAACCGCGGATTCGTTCCTCGAGGTTGAAGGCTCCTGGTACGCCGGTCAATATTGCTACCTCCCCTGAGGTTCCCATAGCTTTTATGAGGAGGTCAGCAGCAGCCTTCCCACCTTCATAATTGCTCACTCCGAGATAAGTAAAGCGCTTACTTTCTGGGGAATCGGAATCCCAGGTCATAACCGGAATGCCGGCTTCGATAGCCTTATCAATTACATCCTTGAGAGCAGTCGGGTCGTTGCAGGATACACCAATGCCATCTACTCCTTTGGAAATAACATCCTCAATTACCCGAACTTGCTCTGCAGCATCAGAATTTACTGAGGCTACGTACAATACTTCCACTGTATCTTCAGTTTGTTCGGTAAGCTCTTTGGCTTTTTGCAAAGCACCACTCCGGCCCAATTCAAACACCGGGTTGTTAAGGGCTTTCGGAATCCAGGCAAATACATACTTGTTTGCAGCAACACTGATAGCTGGGAAAAGAAGAGAAAGAGTGAAAACCAACACCACACAACATAAAACACATTTCTTCATTTTCATTGATCATCCCACTCCTTTTTAAAATATTGAATTTAAATATCTTACAATGATACTTATTTTTTTGTTATCATCTCCTTTCCATTATTTATTCCATACTTAGATATAGTATTACTCCATCAACAAATATTTGTCAAGGTAAAAAATATTTCCTTTATTTTAAACTCCTTTCATTTTTCATTTTTCCTCTCCCTTGCTGGAAAAGGATTAAGGTGAGGGAGAAAATAGGAATTCCCAAAAAGCTTTTTTTGAAAAAATACCAAGCCTGATTTTTAATTAGGGCTTTCACCCTCATCCTCACCTT
>DPKX01000130.1:0-4300 GCA_003542295.1 Candidatus Atribacter hydrocarboniphilus | reverse complement strand
ATGTTTTTGGATCCGATTCTCTTAGAATTTTTTCAAATCTCTCTTTATTAAAGGTGGAGTGCAAAAGACGCTGAGGAGATATCGAAAATATTTAGCTCACAATATTTTCAATACTGGAAATATTATTTGGTAGAATAGAGTTATAACTTTTAAATTGTAAGGGAGGCAGATTTATGGATAAGTATGTTTGCACAGTTTGCGGATACGTATATGATCCTGAATTAGGCGATCCAGATGCTGGAGTTAAACCTGGTACATCTTTCGATGATATTCCTGAGGATTGGGTATGTCCGGTATGTGGTGCTTCAAAAGACCTCTTCGAAAAACAATAATCTGAGTTTAAGACCTTTTAGGACCTAACTTCTCTGAACTAATTTTTTAGGTTAAAAATAATATCGATTCTAAATAAAGGGATTTTTCTTGATGGAAAAATCCCTTTATTTAATTCCTTTTTTATACTTCTCGAGTATAGACCTTCTCAACTCTTTTTATCGCATAAAAAAGTAAAAGTGAGATGATAACGGCACCTCCTGCTTGTATCAAGTTTCCAGGTATTTCAACCAAAGCTGCCCCCATACCATAGAGACGGGTTTCAACTAAAAAATAACCAAAAACCATTTCTAAAACCGCAAGAATAAGAATAGGAATTCTTTTTCCAGTGCTCATCTCTTTTGAAGCAAAAAAACCAACGATAAGCCCTTCTATTCCTTTGATAATAAGAGTAAACGGCGCCCAGTGAGCATAACCAGTAAGAATATCAGCTAAAGCTGAACCCAACCCACCACCGATCATCCCCACCTTGGCACCAAAAAGCATAGCAAAAACCAAAATAACCGCGTCACCAAGATTAATGTACCCCTTGGTTTGCGGTATCGGTACCTGCACTACCATGGTAACAACTGTAACTACTGCTATCGATAACCCGGTATAGGCGATCAATCTCGTGATTTTCATTTCTTCTCCACCTTAGAAATATCTTCATTCATATTCTATTCCTCGGAGAGTTCCATTTCAAGGTACAATAATCCTTTATTAGCTGCTCAGCTCTTAATAGCACCAAAGGTAAGACCTCGAACCAGATACTTTTGAACTATTAAAGCAAAGATAAGAACTGGTATGGTAGCGACTATTCCCACCGCCGCCATTTCTCCCCAGATTACACCAAGAACTGAAAGGAAAAAAGTTACCGTCGTTGGTATAGTTCGAGCGTTAAAACTGGTTAGAAAAAAGGCCAGAGAAAATTCGTTCCAGGATTGGATGACACAAAAAATTGAAGTAGCAGCAACCCCCGGAGCAATGAGCGGGAAAATGATTCGTCGTATGGCCTGGAATCTTGAACAGCCATCCACCCAGGCCGCTTCTTCCAGCTCACGAGGAATGTCCTCAATAAAACCTCTCATCATCCAAATAGTAAAAGGAATATTAAAGCTCAGATATACGATAATGAGAAGGAGGTGGGTATCAAGAAGCCCAACAAAACGTCCCAGAAGGAAAAAAGGAATAACCACTGCCATGGGTGGCAGCATCCGCAGGGAAAGAATCCAATAGGCAATGTCTTCTTTTCTATTGAACTGAAAACGAGCCAGTCCATAGGCAGCAAAAGTGCCCAATGCAACGGAAATCAAGGTGGTAAACAATACTACAATGATACTATTGTTGATATACATAAACATATCTCGTTTTTGAAAAATCGCCCGATAGTTTTCCAGAGTGGGTTGGAAAAACCAAACTGAAGGATCAATGGTCTGTACTCGAGTTTTTATTGAGGTCATTAACATCCAGATAAAGGGGAAAACACAGACAATAACCACCAAAGCAATAAGAATATCTAAAACGATGTTTTTAACCCTTCTTTGTCGCGTATAATTAAAAAATGTAGACATTTAAAATTCCCCCCTGGTCCCTCTTCTCATTATCCGTAGCAGTATATTCGTCAATATTGTAATGATAACCAGTAAAACCATAGCATTTGCCGATGCTCGCCCTATCCAGTTGGTATGTCGGAAACCGAGCCGATAAATATGCATGCTCATTAACTCAGTGGCATTACCCGGCCCTCCTTGGGTCAAACCATATACAATATCAAATATCTTCAGTGAATCAATAGAACGGAGTAAGATAGCAATCAGGATTATCGGTTTTAAAAGCGGAAGAGTAAGATAATAAAAAGTTTGTAAGGGTGAGGCACCATCAACAACCACCGCTTCGTAGGGTTCTTGAGGAAGAGATTGTAAACCAGCATAAAGGATAAGAGCAACAAACGGAGTCCATTCCCAAATATCAACCATCATTATCGACCAGAGAGCATTTTCATAACCCAACCAGTTGATTTTTGCAATAGAAAACAAAGAAAGAATATAATTAAGAACACCATATTCGGTATTAAGCATCAACTTCCAGATGAGTGAGATAATTGTGGGTGTAATCACCATGGGAATAATTAAAAAAGACATCCACAATCTTTTCCCAAAAATGCGGCGATTAAAAAGTAAAGCAATAGCCAAACCTAACACAAACTCAATAACAACGGTAAAAACCATAAACCAGAGGCTAATTTTTATCGAATGCCAAAAATCTTTGTCTTCAAAAGCGAGATACTGAAAATTTCTGATTCCAATTAATTTGTGATGTTCCCATCCCATTGTCAAATCATAATTGGTGAAACCCATATACCAGAGAAAAATAGTGGGGAAAATAACAATCGCCACCAAGGTAAGTAGCGAGGGCAATAAATACCAATAGTGTTCTTTCCTTTTATTCTTCATTGATAATTCTCCCGATGGGGGAGGGCTTAAACCCTCCCCCGAAAGTAGTTCCTATTCAGCCATAATATTTACGCATTCAGCTTGAGCTTTATCCATAGCATCTTTGGCAGACATCTGTCCAGCTAGTACATCGGAACCATATGAGCCGGCAATTTCTAGAACTTTCATGAGTTTTGGATGTGGAGGTAACCACATCATACCATCTTCTACCAGGTTCGCAGCTCGACCTAATGATTCAAGTTGAATCGGGAAGGTCCAATTTTCTGCCACCAATTCTTCATCAGTGTAAACCGATTCTCGGACTGGGGTACCACCAAGTTTTACATAGTCTTTTGCTTTATATTTGCTGGTCATCCACACGATGAACGCCCAAGCAGCTTCCTGTCGTTTGGCATCGATATCACTGGAAATACCAACGTTCCACCCGGCTAAAACTCCATAAGCTCCAGCTGGCCCACTAGGAGGTGGAACAAAACTGACTTTATCAGTAATAGCTGATTTGGTCGGATCTATGACCCAGGGAGTAAGAGCGGTTGAGTCAAACCACATGGCCGCTCGGCCAGAAGTAAATACTGAAACCGCTTCTTCATGGGTATAAACGGCAATATCCGGAGGTCCTTGATTTAATAGATCCACATAGTATTCAAGTGAGGCTACTGTTTTTGGATCATTCAAAAGAACATCCCAGGTTTTTTGATCGAGGATTTGACCACCCAGTTGGTACATTACCGTCAACCAACCGGAAGCAAAATGGATTCCTCTTTGGGCACGCATTCCTATTCCATAAAGGTTTTCTTCTTTTCCTTTGAAAAATTTGGCCATTGCTAATAATTCATCCATGGTTTCAGGGGGCTTCTGGCCGTATTTTTCAAAAAGATCAGTCCGATAGCCGACATAACGAGTTTCACCAGCAACTGGAACACCACTAATGACTCCATTAAAAGTTCCTATGCCATCCCGGTAGGCGGGCAGGATATCTTCATAATCAAACCAATCCGGGGTGATTTCTTTGTTCTCGAGAAGCGGTTTTAAATCAAGAGCTACTCCACTGGGAGCATATTCTGCCATGTTGAAGGCATCGATCAGAATGACGTCATAGACACCAGTCTTGGCTTCATGCTCCAAAAGCAACTTCTGACGGAGTAAGCCTTCTTCAATAATATCCCATCGTACCTTAATTCCGGTTAACTCTGTAAACTCATCAACCATGGCCTGCATAGCATCGGTGGTCGGATGTGAGGTAAAAGCACAGGTAATGGTAGTCCCACCAAATTTTTCTTTTATCATATTTGTCCAGGAAGCAACCTCGGGTGGAATTTCTGCCAAAACAACACTTGCCAGTGAAAAAATTAGTAAAATAACTAACGGAATAATAAACTTACGCATTTCACTTATCCTCCTTTTTCTATAATTATTTTGTTAAAAAAGAAAATTCTTTTTATAAAAAGTCAACCTACCACCTCCTTTTAAAAAAGTTTTTTATAAATTTTTCTTACCAAAGAGTATAGCCTCCATCAACCACCACGATTGATCCA
>DPKX01000122.1 GCA_003542295.1 Candidatus Atribacter hydrocarboniphilus | reverse complement strand
AGTGCTATGAAGCATAGTATCACAAGCCAAAGCAATGACTCGAGAAGGAGGGTGCTTGGACAACACAGCTTTCACCGACTGAACAATGCCTGAATAAATAGCTAATACATCTTGCTCAGCAAAGGAAGGCTGCGGAGATAAAGTCGGATACTCACTTTTTGCGGTAGCTCGAACTGTTCCAGATAAATCAAAAAGACAAACTTTACAGGAGGAAGTCCCTATATCAATGGTGAGGATTAATTCCTGAGAATTGATCATCTTAGACTCCTGAATAAGCATGAAACCCCCCATCAATTGGAACTACTGCTCCAGATAAAATTAAGAATCTCAATATCTCCAAAATATAATAAATTAAACGTCTTATCCGACATTATTAAGGTTAAATTCACGTTTAGTCAAGTTGATAAAAAGGAAATCACTAAAATAAAAATTGAATTTATGGCATCATTCCTAATAATTATAATACATTTCATATTGAATCATGTTCCTTTTCGATCGCCTATTGCAAAGAGTTTTTCGTAAAGCATATCAACCTCAGCAATTTTGATCCTTGACGAAGCGAAGGATTTCCAGTTTAAATTTTTTTCATACTTTCGTCGTTGTTCTTTTTCTTGACTCATGATTAATCGACACCCCCGATTTATTCTATTCTCTTCTTTTACCTCCTACAAAATCGGGGGAAGGCCAGGAAAATAAAAAAATAGGAGAAGGTGAGGATGAGGATGAAAGCCTTTATATGAAAGATTATCAGTTTTGAATCAAATAACTTTCTTACTTTGAATAACAATAAAAGCACCTTTCCCAAAGCCATCAAGTATGGTACCTGATGGTGTATCAGGAATAAGGGTCTGTTTAATCATCGTGATCTGGAAACCAGCTCTTTTAAGTAAATCCAATACTTCTTCCGAACTATAAAAGGTAGCATCTTTGTAAAATTCATTAGAATTGCGTTTTTCAAAGTAACGTTTCCCCAGTTCACTTTCTCTATCCACAAATCCAATAATAAGAAGCCCTCCCGGTTTCAGTACTCTATAAGCCTCACTAAATGATTTTATAATGTCATCAACAAAACAAATAGTTGTTACCATTAAAGCATAGTCAAATTCACCATCAGAGAAAGGGAGGTCTTCTGCTGGATTGGGATAAACTTTGATTCCTAGTTGTTCTGCTTTTTCGGCCATCTTCCTTGAAGGTTCAACACCAACTTTTATACCCAAGGGCTGAGCGAATTTTCCAGTTCCAACTCCAATTTCTAAACCTTTTGCTTCGGAACAAGGAATAGCCTGTCGAATAGCTTCTAATTCATCCTGATATAAATTCACGTTTCTTTCAAACCATTTATCGTATCTATCGCTGAATCTCTCAAAGGGATCAATATTCGGCATACTAAATTCTCCTTCATTTTAGTTGGCTTCTTTTTTAACAGTACATTAACTAATTTTCAATTTTTTAATACTCGATGATTTTTTAGGATCTGTTTTATAAACGCTTTGAGTTTCCCTATAGGAACGCACTGTATTAATTGTTTTTCCAGTTAAAGGACGTTTTATAAAAAAATGGATTTCTTATACAATCTAATATTACAGAACTATTGATTCTCCTGCTTTAGGACGAATAAGCTTGATGTCTTTTCTGGTTCCAAAGTGTTTTTCGAAGAATTCAAAACATTCGGTATGAACCGGAAGAAGATAACTGGGATGAATAGTTTCAATAATGTTGAGAAGCTCATCCGACCGAGCATGACCTCCGACGTGGAGTGGATCATGGCTTTCAGTATTTTCTTGAACACAGGGATTCCCAAAGAGCTGGAAATGAAAGTGATCAATCCAGTTTTTTAATTTGACTGCATCCAACTGCATCTCCTCGTTGAAAGCTTCAGTTGCCGAATAGATGTAGGCTCCACCTGAGGGATTGATGTCAATGAGTTCACTAAAATCATAATAGGAAAAACAAAAGACATATTCATCGGGATGGGATGCGGCATCCTCGGCAGTTAAACATTGAGCTCTACAACCTTCTAAAAGGGTGCTTTCCCATTCTGAAGTGCGAACCCTCTTTTCAGCATAAATCCGGATATTGGGGTGACCCAAGGGATTGGGAAGGTCGACTTCACCACATTGACTTAAGGCTTCGAGAAGATAAACATCCCGAGTAGTAATTACCAATTGTCGATTCACATCTTCGGTGGCTTTGAGAACGGAAATTAAACGCTCTAAATTTCGTGGACCAAAATCAGTAATGACCAAACCCTTGGCTTTTTTGATGATCTGGCTGATCCGGTCGGCAACATCTTGCTCGGTAATGTGTTTTGATTCGCGATTTGTACTCAGGCTAGCTCGAGTCCCCTCAATAATTAAAAGAAATGGCTGGAGAGTAGCAGCTTCTTGGGTAAATCTTTGGGTCTCTTTGGCTTGTTTTCCACTCATCCGGAGGTCTCCGGAATAGAGAACCCCTCCTTCAGGCGTGTGAATACCAAAAGCTCCGGCACCAGGAATAGAATGATCTACCGACCAAAATCGAACGGGAAGGTTCCCAATAGTCACCTTTCCTTCCATAATTGGAAAGAGTGAAATTGGAGAAAGAGGGCGTTTTCCAGGAGCTTGATTCCAGAAATATCTAACTGATTCTGGAAGTGGTTGATAGGTAAAAACATGGTATGGTCTTTGCTGAGATGGATTGGAGTAATTCTTATCGGAGCAGATTAAGCCGTCTTCCAGTATTTCTTTCGGTTTAGAATAAACGATTTCTGAAAGAAAGTCGGATATTCCACAGTCCTGAATAGCTTTGGAAATCAATGCGCTGAGAAGGCTAGTATAAATCGGGATGTCTGGAGACAAAAGAGAAATATAACCGGAGTGATCGAGGTGGGCATGGCTTAAAAGAACCCCCTGAATGGTAAGGTCTCTAAATGCAGGATGACTGGATACTTTTTCCCACCAGTTTTGAGTTGGAATGACCAAGTCTTCTCGGTAGATACCCCGTAACGGCGGAATGAGATCGAAAGCCAAGAGATCTCCTAAACCATTAAGCCCTCGGGGTTTAAGAAACTCATCGAAATATTTATTCTCTTCACCAAAGCTTTTTCCAAAATCAAGGAACAAGGCCGTTCCATGACTCTCGAGAAGGATCTTATTCCCTCCGATTCCATCAACTCCTCCTCCAGTAAAAAAACTTAATTTCACGCTCATTTTTTCCCGTCCTCATTACTAATAAAAATATTCTTTTCGTATCAATACTATAATAATCTATCCTGATAATATCATCAAATGAATTCTTTAAT
>DPKX01000077.1:550-2785 GCA_003542295.1 Candidatus Atribacter hydrocarboniphilus | reverse complement strand
AGGCTCTTTTCGCTAATGCTCAAATTTGGCTCTTGGAAGAACCCACTCAAGGTGTAGACGTAGAAGCCCGTCAGGAAATCCATCGTTTACTTTTCGATATCAAGTCAAAACAAAAAAGTATTCTTCTCGTCTCTTCGGATCTTGAGGAACTTATTACCATAGCCGATCGAATTATCATTTTACGGAGAGGGCAGATCGTTGAGGAAATAGCCGATTCTTCTGCTACCAACCTCAAAGAATTACTGAAAGCTATGCTAGGAGGGTAAATTATGTTTTCACTTGCCACTATTGGTAGAAATATATTAGTGTTAGTTCTTTTAGCCATTATAATTTTTACCGGAATTATCAATCCTCGTTTTTTAAGTCTACAGAATATATTAAATATTCTTCAACAAATCTCGGTTTTGGGTATTGTCAGCATTGGGATGACAATACTCCTTATTTCTGGTGGGCTGGACCTTTCGGTCGGAAGTCTTATT
This sequence comes from Candidatus Atribacter hydrocarboniphilus, assembly GCA_003542295.1. Taxonomy (GTDB): domain Bacteria; phylum Atribacterota; class Atribacteria; order Atribacterales; family Atribacteraceae; genus Atribacter; species Atribacter hydrocarboniphilus. Next base: position 2,306 of record DPKX01000077.1, on the reverse strand, counting down.
TCTCTTAGTGCTTATGTCGGTGGCCTTACTATTGTTCAAACTCAATCATTAGGTCTTGGTATCCTTGCCCTCTTTGCTTGTGCGGTTTTTTTTGGATTTTTAAATGGTGTTTTAGCAGCAACCGAAAGGGCTCACCCTTTTATAATCACTTTGGGAACAATGACCTTTCTTCAAGGTATTGCAGTAGTGATAAGCCGGGGAAGTCCAATTAATGGAATGGGTGGGCTTTATGAATTGATTGGAATTCGAGATATTTTTGGATTACCAGCTCCAGCAATTATATTTATTGGCTTACTCATTCTTAGTCATTTCTTTTTAAGAAATATTCCTTTAGGGAGATATGCTTTTGCCATTGGTGGCAATCAAGAAGCCTCTCGACTCTCAGGTATCAGAATAAGCCGGACGAAAATTGCTCTTTATGCCTTGAATGGATTATTTGTTGGGGTTGCAGCTCTGGTTTTAAGCTCTATACTTGATTCGGCGTTGCCAACCATGGGAACTGGATACGAATTACGTTCAGTTGCGGCAGCGGTTATTGGAGGAACTCCTCTTTTTGGTGGAAGAGGAAACGTCTTTGGTACCTTGGGAGGGGTATTTTTATTAGGTTTAGTTTCTAACAGTATTAATCTACTGGGAATAAGTGCTAATTTTCAGGGAGTGGTTTTAGGAGCAATCATGGTTGCTGCAGTAATGTTTCAAAAATCCCAGTAAAAAGGGAGGTGAAAGTGACTTATTTTTTTAATAAAGAATGATTAAAAAATAAAATAAAAGTTATAAAGGGAGGCAAAAAATGTTTCGAAGATTATTTCTTACCCTGTTGATTTTGGCAATTATCATAGCAGGATCAGGAAGTATTGTCTTAGCAGAGGAAAATGAGATTGAAATAGCTTTCATTCGAGCAACCGGTGAACCTTACTATCAGTATGGTTCCCAGGCTGCTGAAGTTGCAGCAAAAAAATTAGGAGTCAAAATGGTAGTATATACTTCCAACCTTGATTCTGCACAAGAATTGGCCAACGTGCAAGATGCCATCGCTCGAGGTTGTGATGGTATTTTAATTTATGCTGTTTCTCTCTCATCAGAAAGAGCAGCAGTAGATACAGCCAGTAAGGCAAAAGTACCAATATTTTTCCAGAGTGGTTATCACCCTGATCTTCTTCCTCTTTCAGCAGGATTTATGGATAACTCTTTGAAAGAATTTTCAAAACCCTTGGGGATATGGATGGCTGAAAACCTGGAAAAAGGAAAAGTGGCTGTTATCGAGGGAGCTTTGGGAAGAGGTGATTCCGAAGCGTATACAGAGGGATTTAAGGAAGGCTTAAGTCAAAATTCTAATTTAGAAATAGTAACAACAATTTCAGCGGAATGGAATAGACAAAAAGCCTATGAAGCAGCTACCAATATTATCACCGCTCATCCTGACATCGTAGGATTATTTGTTCAAAATGAAGATATGACAGTTGGTGTGGCAAGTGCTTTGGAACGTCTTGGCAAACTTGAACAAGTTACGATTGTTTCCCAAAACGGAGCACCTTACGGTTTGGATCTCATAAGAGAAGGTAAACTGCAATACACCAATGCCAACCCACCGTCTATCGCCTCGGTCATGGCTTTGCGTCTACTCTTAGGAGTCGTAAAGGGAGAGATTGAACCAGGACATTTTTACTGGGCACCTACCCAACTTATTAGCAAGGAAAACTTGGATGTAACTTACCGTTGGGATGCTTCCGAGGAAGAAATTGAACAGTGGCTCGAT
>DPKX01000077.1:0-453 GCA_003542295.1 Candidatus Atribacter hydrocarboniphilus | reverse complement strand
GGGGCGCAATGTACTATTGCGCCCCTTTTATGTAGTTATTAATCTATAAGTGATTTACTTCTTCGCTTTTCCCTGATTGGCGACGGCTTCCATAGCTTTTCTAACCGTTTCTTCGTCCCCAATGTAATAGTGTTGAATGGGCTTTAATAATTCGTCTAATTCATAAACCAAAGGTATTCCAGTGGGAATGTTCAGGCTGACAATTTCATCATCTGAAATATTATCCAGATATTTGACCAAGGCTCTTAAGCTGTTTCCATGAGCAGCAATGAGTACTTTTTTACCTGATTGAACGGTAGGAGCTATCGCTTGATGCCAGTAGGGGAGAAAACGGGCAACAGTATCTTTCAGACATTCAGTCAAGGGTAGGTCTTTTTCATCGAGATCGCGGTAACGTGGGTCTTTGCCTGGAAACCGAGAGTCAGATTTTTCTAAGGCCGGAGGTTGTATATC
>DPKX01000171.1 GCA_003542295.1 Candidatus Atribacter hydrocarboniphilus | reverse complement strand
ATTGAAGACAAAAAATAATTCACCTTTCCTTGATGGAGGAAGGGATGTCCAAAGGCTAAAATTTTATTATCATCTCGCCAGGTTACCGTGCCCAAACTGACAACATCAACATCACCATGTATTAATTGAACACCAATAGCGCTTCCTGGTTGAATTTCAACTGATTGTATGTTCGAACGTTGGCTATATAAGGTAGCAGGTAAAGAAACAATTTTCCGAGAAAAAAAACTGGTTTTTTCTTCAAGTCTTTTCCCGGCTCTTTCACTCAATCCAATTGTAAAAATGACCGAACTGGGGGCAACCCGTAAAACCGTTGAAGACTCCGGCATATTCTCCCAGAGTTTAAGCATGGCTTCAATTGGAGTTACCACTCCGATCAAGTTATCTTTGGTTTCCCAACTATAGGCTAAGGCTCCGGCTAATTTTCCGTTAAAAAAAATAGGACTTCCGCTCATTCCAGCTGAAATACCGCCCATTTTTTTTATTTTTTCATCAGTCACTTTAACCACAATATAACTTTGATTGATGTCCTTCCCTATGACAACATCCAATACTTCAACAGAAAAATTCTCAATCTTTGTTCCATAAAAAACACTCTTCCCTATCCCTTCCATATTACGCTGAATTGACTGAATCGGGAAAAAGGGAACATTCTCAGCATAACTACAGTTTGGAAAACATATTATTAAAAAGGTAAAACAAAATATGAGGAATATCCATCCTAACTGTTGCGCTTTCAAGAACTAACTATTCCTCCTTTTTGTATATAAGAACCCCTCGCGAAGGGATTTTAAATTATCAAGCACTTTTCCTGCTCCTAAAGCCACACAGGAAACCGGCTCTTCGGCCACATAAGTTGGAGTTGCCAGTGCCTTTCCAATCATCTCGTCCATTCCATGAAGCAGAGCTCCTCCGCCAGTTAAACATATTCCTTTTTCTCCAATATCAGCGGCTAATTCTGGAGGAGTGTGCTCTAAAATGATACGGGCGGCATCTACAATTGATGAGAGTGGCTCTGAAAGACATTTATAAACCTCGGAAGCAGTAATGGTGATCGTTTTAGGAAGGCCCGACACCAAATCTCTTCCTTTCACGTCAGCAGCCTTTTCTTCCCGTGGTGGCACTGCCCATCCAATTTCAATCTTAAGAATCTCGGCAGTCCGTTCGCCAATCATAAGGTTAAATTTTTTCCGAAGGTGTCGAATAATTGCTTCGTCTAATTTGTCTCCTCCCACCCGGACCGATTGACTGATAACGACACCACCTAAAGAAAGAACTGCAATATCAGTGGTTCCTCCACCAATATCGATAACCATATTTCCCGAGGGTTCTACGATTTCTAAACCAGCTCCTAAAGCAGCTGCCATTGGTTCTTCAATGAGAAACGCCTTTCTTGCACCAGCGTGATAAGCAGCATCTAAAACCGCTCTTTTCTCAACTTCTGTTCCACCTGAAGGCACACATATGACAATATCGGGCTTAAAAATACTCCTCCCACAGGTTGATTGTATAAAATAGGTCAACATTTTACGGGTTATTTCATAATTATCGATAACACCATCTTTGAGGGGTCGATGGGCAACAATATATTCAGGGGTTTTTCCAATCATTTCCCTGGCTTCTCTACCGATAGCTAAGATTTTATTCGTTCCTTTAGCCAGCGCCACTACTGAGGGCTCGTTCATCACAATTCCTTTTCCATGAACATAAATAAGAGTGGTTGCCGTCCCTAAATCAACTCCCAATCGCTTATTCCACATAGAGAAAATCCTCCTGTTTATTCGTAAACCCTCTTTATCGAGGCACCAAGTTTAAGAAGTTTCTTTTCCAAATTCGCATATCCTCGATCAACATGAGAAATACCATAAACATCAGTCGTTCCCTCTGCTGCTAGGCCTGCTAAAACCAGTGCAGCACCTGCTCGCAAATCAGAGGCGGTAACCTGAGTTCCAGTAAGTTTTTCCACACCAACTACCACTGCACTTCTCCCCTCAACTTTTATATTCACTCCCATTCTTTCCAGTTCTCCCACATGGGCAAACCGATTCTCAAAAACTGTTTCGGTAATTACACTAACCCCATCAGCTAAGCAGAGAAGGGTCATAAATTGCGCTTGCATATCAGTGGGGAAACCGGGATACGGCATAGTTTTAATATCCGTTGCCCGAGGTCTTTCTTTCATAGAAATAAATAGGCTATCTTCCGATACTTTGGAAATTTTGGCGCCGATTTCTTCCAATTTGGTAATAATAGAACGCATGGCAATATGATTAACTCCCTTAACTTCCACATTTCCACTAGTAATAGCTGCTGCAACGCAAAATGTTCCTGCTTCAATTCGGTCGTTAATGATAGAATAATCACAACCATATAATTTAGGAGTTCCGTGTATAACAATGGTATCGGTTCCAACCCCGTCGATTTTTGCACCCATTGCCTTCAAAAAGTTTGCCAGATCAGTAACTTCCGGCTCTCTCGCTGCGTTGGCTATCACCGTATCACCTGGAATAACCGAAGCCAGCATCATTATATTTTCAGTTGCGCCTACACTTGGAAAATCTAAGTAAATTTCACCGGGGTGTAATTGATCCGTCCAAGCTTCGACATACCCCGAATGCATCGATACTTGAACCCCCAAATGAAGAAATCCTTTTATATGAAGGTCAATAGGTCTTGAACCAATTGCACATCCACCAGGAAGCGGAACTTGAGCTCTTTTTAATCTGGTGATAAGTGGACCGGTGACTAAAAAAGAAGCTCTCATTTTTCTTATTAATTCGTAAGGAGCATCTGATTTAATGAGAGAGTCAGGGAAAATTTGATAGGTTCCTTCTGCCAACTTTTCGATTCTGACCCCTAAGCCCTGAAGAACCAAAATCATGGTATTTACATCTAATAAATCAGGAATATTTCTAATAATGGAAGGTGCCTCACTTAAAAGAGTCGCGGCAAGAATAGGAAGTGCTGCATTTTTAGAACCACCAATTTCTACTATACCTGATAAAGGATTCCCTCCATTAATTACAAACTTTTCCACGCCTATTCTCCCTTTCATCCAGACGCCTTTTAATTCCGGAAAAATGCACCTCTTACGTATTCCTTTTTGTCTTTTCTATAACCAGATACTCGTATTATTATATCTTATTCTGAATCATATTTTTCACTAATTTAAACTCTTTTAATTTCTTATTATGAGGTTTTTTTCTCAAGAATTGTAACCGAATCATCCTTCTTTTTTTGGTTTGGTGCATTAAATTCAAACCCTATTTTTCCACCTTCTTGAAGAATTAGCCGCGCTTTGAAAAATTTTCCTTTCTTGGATTTAAAACCTGAAATAATATCTGTCCTTCCTTGAGTGATGAGCTTCTGAGCCTGGCTACGGGTAATGGTTTTTCCCAAAATTTTTTTCCATAAGGTAAAAGGACACCCTTCCTTCCATTGAACACAGGCAAAAGCGCTTCGGTTTTCCTGAACTGGCGAACCACATATTGGACAAGAACCAACATTGCTGTTCATTTTTGCCCGTTCGCCATTATCTGGTTTTTCTTTAACCTTGGCTACGATCTCCTCGGTCATTTTTTTGATTTCGTCCATAAACTCTTGTCGAGAAAATTGTCCCTTTTCGATTAAAACGAGTTTCTTCTCCCATTGGCCGGTTAATTGAGGGGATGCTAACTCATTAACTGGAATACTTTCAATTAAATTAATAAGTTCAATCCCTTTGGGTGAAGGAATTAAGGTTTTCTCTTCCCTTTCTAAATATCCAACCTCGATTAATCGCTCAATAATTGCAGCTCGGGTTGCGGGGGTACCCAACCCCGATTCTTTCATAATTTC
>DPKX01000084.1:2088-3163 GCA_003542295.1 Candidatus Atribacter hydrocarboniphilus | reverse complement strand
ATTGTCAAGAGTTTGGATGTTGAGCAGGCAAACAATGAACTGATTTTAAAATATTTTTAAAATTTACTCTTACACCCCTTAACAGAAACAAAGAAGAGTCTACAATATGAGTATGTTTAGTGAATAACTAATGATACTGAATGAAAACTAAAGGATTGAAAGACCATGAACGGATTAACTTTGATGACTTTGAATAGAAAAACGTTCCTTCTCTTGAGTGTAGTTCTTTTGATCGCCTTAATGAGTGGAGTGGCTTTTAGTGCTGATATCGTCACCGTTACCAGTGAAAAGAATGTGGTTGACACTGCCCAAGGGGCAGGCATCTTTACCACTCTCTTAGCAGCTGCCCAAGCAGCAGGTCTAGCAGATGTTTTAGCCACTACTCAAAACATCACGGTGTTTGCTCCCAATGATGCTGCCTTTGCTGCCTTACCGGCTGGTTTTGTGGATGGGCGGCTCTTGAAACCAGAAAATCAAGACCTCTTGGTTAAGATTCTTCCCTACCATGTGGTTCCTTTCCGAGTCAATGCCCGAGACCTTGTAAACACCTTGACCTTGCGGACTCTGTTTGATAATTATCCTCTTTAATTGCGAGTGGGAGGAGAGGGGACTGTGAATATCATGAATGGTGCTCCGGGGTCGTGTGAAGTCAAGGGAATCGTCGCCGACAAAAACATGATTGAAGCCACCAATGGAAACATCTATGTGATTGATACTGTTCTTACTCCCTGGAAGGCGTGTTCAGTTGATTTGTTGAATTGATAACTCAGTCAGCTGTAGAAAAAAGTACATTCAAAAAACCCACCGTTATATCAACGGTGGGTTTTTTGTTTTAGGGAAACTCCCTGGTCACTCCCTTTCACCAAAGGAGAAAAAATTGAGCTCAAAAAATATCCGCATCATTGCGTTTCCAGCAGTGACGATCTTAATTTCCTTCTCCCTCGGGGAATGAAATTGATTATTATATTCCTACTTTTCTCACTATATTTTCAAGATAGATCCTTATACCACTTTCGTGGAACCGGATGAGGATGAAAATACCTATCTAAAAACGTCATTCAGACTGTGTCACAAT
>DPKX01000084.1:0-1962 GCA_003542295.1 Candidatus Atribacter hydrocarboniphilus | reverse complement strand
TTAAAGAATTCATTTGATGGTATTTACGGGATAGAACTTTATTATTCATTATGAATTAATTGTTTTAAAGCATCTAAGGCTCGTTCATAGTCAGGTGCTTGAGTGGTATCGGGTACGATTTCTATGTACCGGACGGATGACGTTTTCCTTATCAACAATAAAAAGTGCCCGAGTTAATAATCGCAACTCTTTAATTAATACTCCCCAATTGGTCCCGAAGGATGCAAAACGATAATCAGAAAGAGCTATCACTTTATCAATTCCTGAAGTAGCGCAAAACCGGTTAATAGCAAAGGGGAGATCCATGCTGATGTTGATTACTACCACATCGTCTGGGAAGGTGGAAGCTTCCTCATTAAAATTATGAATTTGAAAATCACAAACAGGAGTATCCAGGGAGGGTGTGACTGAAATAACCTTAATTTTTTCTGTGAAATCATTTAAACTCATAATTTTCATTTCTTCATCGACTAAAGAAGCCTGAGCCACGACTTGAAAATCTGGTACAATATCCCCAACTTTAAGTTCGGATCCAATTAAAGTAATTGGCCTTCCATTTAGTGTCACTACCTGAGTCCTTTCAATAATCTAGTTGGTTTGAGTTATTCCCATAACTGAAAAGGAAAAAAGAAAAAAAGTTGTCATTAAGATTAAAATATAATGTTTCATTTGGGTTTCATTCCTTTCTTTTGTGAATTGATACTCATGATAAACCTCTTATCGATTATTAATTCCAAAAAATTAGAATTTTTTTGAGTGAGAAATCAAAATATATTTTTACATTTTAGATAAGAAGATTTAAATAAAACTTTTTCAACCAGATCGATCGAAACCATTTTAATAAGACAAAAAGAACGCACAGTTATTGGAATAGAAAAGCCGGATTAATAGCCATATCATTAATGATTCTTTTCTAAAAACTTCGTTTGATGTGAAAGTCACAATATGTTATATTTATTGTGAACGATACCGTTAACGTTCATGGTGGTTAAGGTGAAAAAGAATAACCCTCCAACAATGCGGGAAATAGCGCGGTTAGTTGGTGTTTCGGTAAATACCGTTTCACGAGCATTGAACAATAAACCCGATGTGAGTCCCGAAACCAAAAAAAACATTATCAAAACCGCTCAGTTGCTGAATTATACTCCTAATGCAATTGCTCGTGCTTTGGTTCAAAGATCAACACGTACTATTGGAATGGTAATGAGCGACATTTCTGATCCTTTTTTTGGAGAAATGGTGAAAGATGCCGAAGTTTTTTTCCGATCTCGTGGATATAACCTTATTCTTTGTAATACTCAGGAAAATTTTGACCAAGAAAAGCATTCTATCGAAACTTTAATCAACAAAAGAGTAGATGGGATACTCTTAACACCGGTGGGGAAAAATGGAGAAAATCTTCGGGAAATTTTAAAAAACCGAGTTCCAATAGTTTTATTAGGAAGACATTTTGATGAACCAATAGCACCAAGCGTTACCTCAAACGATGTACGAGGAGGATATTTGGCGACCCAACATCTCCTTGAACTGGGACATCATAAAATTCTTTTTATTAATGTTTTTCATCATATTTCCAGTGCCCGGGATCGCTTTTTCGGTTACCAAAAAGCTTTAAGGGAGTTTGGTTTAGATAATGATGAATCTTTGCAGATTCATACTAGCTTTGATTTAGAAGATGTTTACCAGAAAACAAAAGAGTTTTTTTCCCAAACGAGAAAAGCAACAGCTGTCATTGTATTTTGTGATATTTTAGCCATAAGCGTTATGAAGGCGATAATCGATGTAGGTCTATCGATTCCACAAGATATTTCAATAGTAGGATTCGATAATATTAAAATTGGATCACTACTTCCAATTTCCTTAACCACCATTGACCCAAATAAGAAAAAAATGATTGAAACTGCTTCAGAACTGTTATTAGAAGCCATTCGATTAGATAACATTAAAGTGAGTAATTTATCT